>NZ_JBNDIC010000011.1:0-139833 GCF_056755475.1 Rhizobium sp. KNZ2-6A
CGTCATAATCGGTATAGAAAACCGGCTGCCGCGCCATTGACGTCAGGACCTCATACTGCCTGACGACGATGATCTGATTGTGATTTCTTTTGTGGAAGAGCCCAAAAATCATGAGAATCCCGGAATTGGCTCCTTCAGAGCGCGCCGTTTTTGCTTGGCCGTGTTGCATCCACGCAAAAGCTGGTTTACCGAAGCAGGCGCGAATTGCAATGCCGTTTGTGCCCGCTTCGAGGCTCCTGCCCCTTACCGTCGTCACGTTGTGCATGATCGGTGATGAAGAGTGCCGAACAACGTCTTTGTGCCTCTTCCAATCGCGGAAAGGCCACAATGATGTGCACAGCAAGGTCATACCGGCCGCTCGGCCATCGGATTGATTCATTAGGGGAGATGAGATGTCGTTGACCAGACGGTATTTCAAGTCTGACATTACTTTCAGCAGCGGTGCCGCCATCGCCCTGGTGATTGCGACCATGGGACTTTCAGGTTGCAAGACCAGCGAGGTCATGAATAACGGCTACATCTTCGATCCGCAGTCGCTCGCGCTTGCGCCGGTCGGCTCCAGCCGTGAGCAGGTCCTGCTCTCGCTCGGCACGCCATCGACCACCGCGACCTTCGACGGCGAGGTCTTCTACTATATCTCCCAGAAGCGCACCCGCGCCGTCGCCTTCATGAAGCCGAAGCTGGTCGACCAGAATATTCTGGCGATCTATTTCGACAAGGACGGTATCGTGAAGCAGGAAGCCAACTATACGCTGAAGGACGGCAAGGTCTTCGACATGATCAGCCGGACGACGCCGACAGGCGGCCGCGACATCACCTTCCTGCAACAGATCCTGCAGGGCAGCGGCAACGGCGTCAACGGCGCGAGGAACTTCCTCAACAACCTCAACCCAGGCCAATAAGCCGGGAAGCCCTTCAAAGAAAAACCCGCGAGGCACGCGCCCCGCGGGTTTTCATTATGCGTTCGATTTGCTTCGCTTAGAGCATGATGCCGAAAAGTGTCAGGGGATTTCGGACGACATCATGCTCCGCCTATTTGATGCTAGCGCGGATTCAGATTTAGGTCGATCCGACCTAAAATCATCTGGCGCTAGCCGGCGAGAACGGCGAGCAGCAGCAGGGCCACGATATTCGTGATCTTGATCGCCGGATTGACGGCCGGGCCTGCCGTATCCTTGTAAGGATCGCCGACAGTGTCACCCGTCACCGACGCCTTGTGGGCTTCAGAACCCTTCATGTGGCGCGTTCCGTCCTTGTCGACGAAACCGTCCTCAAAGCTCTTCTTGGCATTGTCCCATGCACCGCCGCCCGACGTCATCGAAATGGCGACGAAGAGACCGTTGATGATCACGCCGAGCAGTGATGCGCCGAGTGCGGCGAAAGCCGAAGCCTTGGAGCCGGAGAGCAGCAGGACGCCGAAGTAGACGACGAGCGGCGCCAGCACCGGCAGCAGTGACGGGACAATCATTTCCCGAATGGCGGCCTTGGTCAGCAGGTCGACGGCGCGGCCGTAGTCCGGACGTTCCGTGCCCTGCATGATGCCCGGTTTCTCGCGGAACTGCCGGCGCACCTCCTCCACGATCGAGCCGGCGGCGCGGCCGACGGCCGTCATGGCGATGCCGCCGAAGAGATAGGGGATGAGGCCGCCGAACAGCAGGCCGGCGACGACGTAAGGGTTCGAAAGCTCGAACGAGATCGTGCCCACATTGGCGAAATACGGGAACTTGTCACCGTGAGCCGCGAAATATTGCAGGTCGTTCGAATAGGCCGCAAACAGCACCAGCGCGCCGAGACCGGCCGAGCCGATGGCATAGCCCTTGGTGACGGCCTTGGTGGTATTGCCGACCGCATCGAGCGCATCGGTGGATTTGCGCACTTCCGGCGGAAGATGCGACATTTCCGCGATACCGCCAGCGTTGTCGGTAACGGGGCCGAAGGCATCGAGTGCGACGATCATGCCGGCAAGGCCGAGCATGGCGGTGACCGCGATGCCGGTGCCGAACAGGCCGCCGAGCTGGTAGGTGGCGATGATGCCGCCGACGATGACGATTGCCGGCAGTGCCGTCGATTCCAGCGAGACGGCAAGCCCCTGGATGACGTTGGTGCCGTGACCGGTCACCGACGCCTGGGCGATGGAATTGACGGGCCGCTTGTTCGTGCCGGTATAATATTCAGTGATGACGACGATCAGCGCCGTGACGATCAGGCCGACGATGCCGCAGGCGAACAGCTTTGTCCCGGTGACGTCGAAGCCCGCAACCGTGCCGATAGAGCCCCAGCCGATGGTCAGCGAGGTGGCGACAGCCAGTCCGACGATCGACAGGATGCCGGTGGCGATGAGGCCTTTGTAGAGGGCGCCCATGATCGAGCCGTTGGCACCGAGCTTCACGAAGAAGGTGCCGATGATCGAGGTGATGATGCAGGTGCCGCAGATCGCCAGCGGATAAGTCATAGCGGAATCGAGGAGCGGCGAGCCGGCGAAGAAGATCGAGGCGAGAACCATGGTCGCGACCACAGAAACCGCATAGGTCTCGAACAAGTCGGCCGCCATGCCGGCGCAATCGCCGACATTGTCGCCGACATTGTCGGCAATGGTGGCGGGATTGCGCGGATCATCCTCCGGAATACCGGCCTCAACCTTGCCGACGAGATCGCCACCGACGTCGGCGCCCTTGGTGAAGATGCCGCCACCGAGACGCGCGAAGATCGAAATCAGCGAAGCGCCGAAGCCAAGCGCCACCAGCGCGTCGATGACATCGCGCGATCCGGCCTCATGGCCGAGAATGCCGGTCAGGACGTAGAAATAGATGGAGACGCCGAGCAGGGCGAGGCCCGCGACGAGCATGCCGGTGATAGCACCCGACTTGAAGGCGATATCGAGGCCCGCCGACAGGCTATGCGACGAGGCCTGCGCCGTGCGGACATTAGCGCGCACGGAGACATGCATGCCGATGAAACCAGCCCCGCCCGAGAGAATCGCGCCGATCAGGAAGCCAAAAGCGGCTTCGGCAGACAACAGAAGCCAGGCCGCGATGAAAACGATGACACCGACAATTGCAATGGTTCTATATTGACGCGCCAGATAGGCCTGCGCGCCTTCGCGGATATAACCCGCGATTTCCTGCATGCGCGCGTTACCCTGATCGGCTGATAGCACCGACCGGGTCGTCCAGATGGCATAGACCACCGAGAGCAAGCCGCACGCGATTACACCTAAAAGAATCGACATTTCGCTTTTTCCCTCCAAAAAGCCGGCGGTTCACTCCTCCCCCGGCCGCCTGCGACAACGAACAGCCCCTTCCTCCCGGGGCTCGACCAATGTGCAGTTGCGAGATTGCTGTCGCGATAACGCCACGTCAAGACCGCCCGCGGGTAAAATACCCGCAGGAGGTTCAAAAGAATATTCGAAGATGAAATCGGGCGCGAACGAAGGAAACGAAAGTGACCGCCGCCACCGATTACGCGCTCGCCGGACCTTATTTCTTGGCTTCGCCGCGAACCTGCTTGGCGATTCGGTCGAGCACGGCGTTGACGAGCTTGGGCTCGTCCTCCTCGAAAAAGGCGTGGGCGATCTCGACATATTCGGTGACGATGACCGGAACCGGCACGTCCTTGCGATCGAGAAGCTCGAATGTGCCGGCGCGCAGGATGGCGCGCACCGTGCTGTCGAGACGTGACAGCGCCCAGTCGTCCTGAAGGGCCGAGCCAATCAGCGGATCGAGCTTGGTTTGATCGCGCACGACGCCTGATACGATGGAGCGGAACCAGGATGCGTCAGCCTTCAGATAGGTCTCGCCGTCCAGCTCCTGTCCGAGACGATGGGCCTCGTATTCGGCCACGACCTCCAGAACGCCGGTTCCGCCGATATCCATCTGATAGAGCGCCTGCACCGCCGCAAGGCGCGCTGCGCCCCGCTGGTTCGCGGGCTTTGCCGGTCGCTCGTTATCCTGATTGCTCATGAATTATGCACCCAACTTCTCTTTCAGCGCGATCATGGTCAGCGCTGCGCGAGCGGCAAAGCCGCCCTTGTCCTTATCCGAACGGCGGGCGCGAGCCCAGGCCTGTTCATCGTTCTCGACCGTCAGGATACCATTGCCGATCGCGAGGGATTCGCTGACGGCCAGATCCATCAGCGCGCGCGAAGATTCATTGGCGACGATATCGAAATGATAGGTCTCACCGCGGATGACCATGCCGAGAGCGACATAGCCGTCATAGACCACATTACCATTGTCGCCGCCATCGAGCGCCATGGCGATCGCGGCCGGGATCTCCAGCGCGCCGGGAACGGTGACGACATCATAGGTCGCGCCAGCCTCCTCGAGAGCAGCCTTGGCGCCATCGAGCAGCGCATCGGCCATATCGTCATAGAAGCGGGCTTCGACGATAAGGATATGGGCATTGGAAGAGCTGGTCATACATCACCTGCGGATTGAGAGGGCGCGGCACCTTGTTAGGCCGGGTCAAACCACGGCGGGCCTCGCTTGGCAAGTGTTTTTAATGGTCGGCGCCAATTCCGGCCCTATTTGGAAATCCTCGATGCGGCGCGGAAATTGTGGCTTTCGCCAACGCAACCGCTTCGATAATAATTCAAAGTCTACGAAGGGGAGGTTCATGACGAAGAAATTCACACCCGCCGTCAATGTCGGCGCGCTCGAGCTGGAGCATTGGCAGCAGGGCAGCTTCTTTGCCGGCAGCGACACCTCCTTCGGGGCGATGCTCGGCCTGAAGGGCCTTGGGATCAGCTATAACGAGGTACCGCCCGGAAAGTCCGGCTGTCCCTTTCACAACCATCATGTCGAGGAAGAACTCTTCGTCATTCTCGACGGTGAAGGCGAATATCGCTTCGGCGACCAGCGTCTTGCGATTAGCAAGGGCGACGTGCTGGGTGCCCCCGCCGGCGGCCCGGAGACGGCGCATCAGCTGATCAATACCGGTCCCGGCGTGCTCACCTATCTTGCCATTTCCACCAAGGCACGGACAGAAATCGTCGAATATCCCGATTCCGGCAAGTTCCTGGCGAAGACCAATGACGACGGCAAGGCGACGTTCCGTACGATCGGCCGCACTGCCACCGGCAACCTCGATTATTGGGACGGCGAGCCCGGCGCCTCAAACGACTAAGCACCATCAAAGATGTAGTTCAGCAAAGCTCCATATCGCCATGACCCATATTCCGACGCTGACGACCGATCGCCTGCTGCTGCGCGGCCATAGACTCGATGATTTCGAAGAATTCCTCGGCCTCTGGAAACACGAGGAGATCGTTCGCTTTATCGGCGGCGAAATGCCGACACGCGAGCAGGTTTGGGCCCGCCTCCTGCGCTATGCCGGCCTATGGCATCACCTCGGCTTCGGTTTCTTTGCAGTCGAGGAACGCCAAAGCGGCAAGCTGATCGGTGAAGTCGGTTTTCTCGATCTGCACCGTGACATGACGCCGATGACGGAAGGCACGCTGGAAGCCGGCTGGGGCATTACGCCGCCCATGCAGGGCAAGGGCTATGCGACGGAAGCCATGAACGCGGCGATTGCCTGGGCGGACAGCCAGTTCGCAGGCCGACGCATGACCTGCATCGTAGACATCGAGAACGTACCGTCCCTGCGGGTTGCCGAAAAGATCGGCTTCCGCCGCATCGGCGAAGTAACGTTCAAGGACAGGTGCAATGCCATATTCGAGCGCTAGGCGCTGTCAAGAGGACTATCATGCCGGTTTCGCAGGATAGGTTTTCGGTCAAGCGTTACGAACCGCGTGACGCCCAAGCCACGATCGACATTTTCCTGAGGGCCATTCGCGAGGTCGCGTCGAGGGATTACAGCCCGGCGCAGATCGCCGCCTGGGCGAAGGTTGAAGACGCCGAAGTCTGGGCGCGGTATCGCGCGAGCCGGCCGACTTGGCTTGCGATGGATGGTTCACTGCCCGTCGGCTTTACCGATCTGAAATCGGATGACCGCCTCGATATGATGTTCGTTTCGCCCGACTATCAGCGAAAGGGTGTCGCCAGCCTGTTGCTTGCGACCGTTGAAAGAGCTGCGCGCGAACAGGGCCTTCAGCGGATTTTCACCGAGGCGAGCCTGACCGCCCGCCCCTTCTTCGAGCGCAAGGGCTTTGTCGTCGTGGCCGCGCAGCAGGTGGAAAAGCGCGGCCAGATCTTGTCGAACTTCCTGATGGAAAAAACGCTTGCGTAAGCTGCCGAGGCGCCGATCGACGCCTCCCTGCAGCGAGCCTATGAAACTCAGGCTTCGCGGACGACCGGGAATTCCGCCAGCCGGGCGGCGTAGCGGGCCATGGTGTCGACTTCGAAATTGACGAAGTCACCGGCCTTGCGCTCACCCCAGGTCGTGACTTCGAGCGAATGGCGGATCAAGAGCACGTCGAATTCGGTCCCATCGACGGCGTTGACCGTCAGCGAGGTGCCATCGAGCGCGACCGAACCCTTCGGAGCGACGAACCTGGCGAGGTGTTCCGGCGCGCGCAGGCGAAAACGGGTCGCATCGCCTTCGGCCGTGACCGAGAGGATTTCCGCCTTGCCGTCGATATGGCCGGACACGATGTGGCCACCGAGCTCATCGCCGATCTTGAGGGAACGTTCCAGATTGATCTTGGCTCCGGTTTCCCAGGTACCGATGGTCGTCAAGCGGAGCGCCTCTTCCCATGCCTCGACCTCGAACCAACGTCCGTTGCTGCCCTCTTCCGGCAAGCCGGTGACCGTCAGGCAGACGCCGGCATGCGAAATCGAGGCACCCATGTCGATCGTCGCCGGATCGTAATTGGTGGCAACGCGCAGCTTGATGCCTTCCTTCAAGGGAGCAATGGATTCGACCGTGCCGACGTCGGTGATAATTCCGGTAAACATCAAAAACCTCTTTCAAATTCGTCGCAGCGATCATCGCCGAAGCGGCTTTCGCCGATATGCATGAAACTTGCTGGGATATTGGATTTGAGGACGGGCGATTCAATACCGCCTTCGCCGATATCGGCAGGCCCCTGAAAGAGCAGGATGCGGTCGACCAGGTCAGCGGCGAGGAAACGCCGCGCTGTCTTGGCGCCACCCTCGACCAGCAGGGAGGAAATCCCACGCGTACCCAAGGCTTCCAGCAATTCTCCCGGTTCGCTCAAATTGGACTGCAACACCTCGACACCAGCGGCATCGAGGGCGGCACGGCGGCCCAAGAAGGCGCTGTCGGCATTCTCGTCGAAAGGTGGCTGATGACCAGCAACGGCAATAACCGGATATTGCCGTGCCGTCCTTACCAGCTTGCTGCCGAGCGGCAGCTGAAGATCTTTGTCGATGACGATGCGCAAGGGCGAGCGGTCTTCCAGGCCGGGAAGACGGCAAGTCAACTCCGGATCGTCTGATATCGCGGTGCCGATACCGACGAGAATGGCGTCGCTTTCGGCCCGCAGCATCTGCACCTGCGCCCGCGAGATGTCGCCGGTGATGCGTACCTGCCCCCCACCCGTCTTGCCGATCATGCCGTCGGCGGAAATGGCAAGCTTGAGAGTCACATAGGGGCGGTTTCTCGTCTGGCGCATGAGATAGCCAGCGAGAGCCCGCCTACCCTCCGTCTCCAGAATGCCGGTATCGACCTCGATGCCGGCTTCGCGCAGCATGGTGATGCCGCGCCCGGAAACGCGCTGGTCGGGATCGGTAACGCTGATGACGACGCGCACCACGCCATAGGCAATCAGCGCTTCGGCGCAGGGCGGCGTCTTGCCATAGTGGGAACAAGGCTCCAGCGTCACATAGGCGGTGGCACCTCGCGCCGCCTCGCCTGCCTCGGCCAGAGCCTGAGGCTCCGCATGCGGCCGCCCGCCAAGCGCGGTTACGGCGCTGCCGAGGATGACGCCATCCTTGACGATGACGCAACCGACGGATGGGTTGGTTGAGGTCAATCCAAGATGCCTGCGCGACAGACGGATGGCCGCGGCCATGAAACGCTCGTCCTCGGGCCGCGGCGTCATGGTCAGGGATCCAGCGGATCGCGGGCGATCTTCGCGTTGATCTCCTCGATCACATGCTCGAAATCTTCCGCATGCGAAAAATCGCGGTACACGGAGGCGTAGCGCACGAAGGCAACGTCATCGAGGCTCTTCAGCGCCTCAAGCACCTGCAGACCGATCTGCTCGGAGCTGATTTCGGTCTCGCCGGAGCTTTCAAGGCGACGGACGATGCCGGAAACGGCGCGCTCGATCCGGTCCCGATCGACCGGGCGCTTGCGCAGCGCGATCTCGAAGGAGCGCACCAGCTTGTCGCGATCGAACAGCACCTTGCGGCCGGTCTTCTTGATGACCATCAGCTCGCGCAGCTGCACGCGCTCGAAGGTGGTGAAGCGGCCGCCGCAATCCGGACAAATGCGCCGACGGCGGATGGACGTATTGTCCTCCGCCGGGCGCGAATCCTTGACTTGGGTGTCTTCTGAGCCGCAGTAAGGGCAGCGCATGCGCTCTCCTTAGCCCATGTAGCCGTACATCGGGAAGCGGTCGGTGAGCTTGACCACTTTCTCGCGCACGGCAGCCTCGACGGCAGCATTGCCTTCATCGGAATTGGCAACCTTCAGGCCATCGAGCACTTCGATGATCAGATTGCCGATTTCCCGGAATTCGGCTTCCTTGAAACCGCGTGTCGTGCCGGCCGGCGTGCCGAGACGGACACCGGAGGTGACAAAAGGCTTTTCCGGATCGAAGGGAATGCCGTTCTTGTTGCAGGTGACATAAGCGCGGCCGAGGGCAGCTTCGGCGCGCTTACCGGTGGCGTTCTTCTTGCGCAGGTCGACCAGCATCAGGTGGTTGTCGGTGCCGCCGGAGACGACGTCGACGCCGCCGGAGATCAGCGTTTCGGCAAGCGCCTTGGCGTTTTTGACGATCTGGGCGGCGTAATCCTTGAATTCCGGCTGCAGCGCCTCACCGAGCGCAACGGCCTTGGCGGCGATGACGTGCATCAGCGGGCCGCCCTGGAGGCCGGGGAAGACGGCCGAATTGAACTTCTTCGCCAGATCCTCGTCATTGGTGAGGATCATGCCGCCACGCGGGCCGCGAAGCGACTTGTGCGTGGTCGTGGTGGCGACGTGGCAATGCGGGAACGGCGACGGATGCTGGCCGCCGGCAACGAGACCGGCGATGTGCGCCATATCGACCATCAGATAGGCGCCGACGCTGTCGGCGATCTCGCGGAAGCGCTTCCAGTCCCAGATGCGGGAATAGGCCGTGCCGCCGGCGATGATCAGCTTCGGCTTGGTTTCTTCAGCCTTGCGCTGCACTTCGTCCATGTCGAGCAGGTTGTCGCCTTCGCGCACGCCGTAGGACACGACGTTGAACCACTTGCCGGACATGTTGACCGGCGAACCATGCGTCAGGTGACCGCCCGAATTGAGGTCGAGGCCCATGAAGGTGTCGCCCGGCTGCAAGAGCGCCAGGAATACGGCCTGGTTCATCTGCGAACCGGAATTCGGCTGAACGTTGGCGAAGTTGACGCCGAACAGCTTCTTGGCGCGCTCGATGGCGAGTTCCTCGGCGATATCGACGAACTGGCAGCCGCCATAATAGCGCTTGCCCGGATAGCCTTCGGCATATTTGTTGGTCATGATCGAGCCCTGCGCTTCCAGAACGGCGCGCGAGACGATGTTTTCCGAGGCGATCAGCTCGATTTCGTGGCGCTGACGACCCAGTTCCTTGCCGATCGCACCAAAAATTTCCGGATCGGTATCGGCAAGCGAGCGATTGAAGAAGGGTTCGGTGGACGCATTGGTCATCGTGAAAGCTCCTGAACGGGCCGGAACGGCAATGCAGACGGTATTAGCGTCAGGGTCGCCGGAGAGCAATACGACCAGCGACATTTGCGCGCATAATCCCGAAATCCAGCAGGATTTCGGAAAAGATTATGCGCCATTTCAAAGCGTTACTGCGTCCTTTGCGCGTCCAATGACGCGCGGCGCAGTAAGCATTCTACGCAGAGCGATACCGGCAAACGAAAAAGCCGCATCCGAGGACGCGGCTTCCATAAGAATTGCCATCAGGCGGCCGTTATTGAACCGGCTGCTCCATGCCTTGGGTCGTATTGAGCGCCAACTGGGAATTGCCGTCGAGATTATAGATGTCGTCGCGGAACTGGACGATACCGTCGCGGGCGCTCCAGGCCGAAATATAGACGAAATAGACAGGCACTTCCGACGCCAAGGTGATCGGCGTATTGACGCGGGTGGAGATGACCTGCTCGATGTGCTGACGCGGCCAGCCGGGCGTTTCGGCCAGCAGCCAGGTCGCGAGGTCGCGCACATTCTGAACGCGCACGCAGCCCGAGCTGTCGAAACGCATCAGCTTGTTGAACAGGCCCTGCTCCGGCGTATCGTGCATGTATTCGTTGTTGGGGTTGTGGAAGTTGATCTTCGTGGACGCCATGGCGTTCGTTTTGCCCGGGTCCTGACGGAACATCAGGTCCGGCGCCTTGTCCGAATTCCAGTCGATCGTCTCGGGCGCTACTTCCTGGCCCTTGCCGTCGATAAGGCGAATGTTGTTCTTCGTCAGGTAGGTCGGGTCCTTGCGCATCAAGGGCACGATGTCCTTGATGACGATGGAGCGCGGCGCCGTCCAGTACGGGTTGAGGATGACCTCGTAGATCTTTGAATTGATGATATGCGTCGGCCGTGATTCCCGGCCGACGATCGCCTGGTGGCGCAGCGCCACCTGACCATCCTCGACGGCTTCGACACGTGTTGCCGGGACGTTGACCATGACGTGACGACGGCCGAGGTCGGATGGGAACGTCTGCAGGCGAACAAGATTGGTGTTCAGCTGCTGCAGGCGGACATTGGCGGGGATGTTCATCGCCTTCAGCGTGAAATCGCCCATGACGCCATCTGCCGGCAGTCCGTGACGGGCCTGGAAACGCTTGACCGCACCGTCGACATAGGAATCGAAGGCAGAGGAGATACCAGCCTCACGCGGCAGGTCGCCGGTAATCATCAAATGCTGGCGCAGCGACTGTACGGCCGGATCGGTCACACCGAGCTGCAGCGGCTGCTGGCTTGTCGGATTGATCTGCGGCCATCCGCCGTTGGCGGCAATGTTCTGATATTGCGCGATCGCCTGTTGAATATTCGATACGGAATCTGGCCCGAGGATTGGCGCGTTCGACTGGACGGCGGCGGCGGTGCGCGCCGCAGCCTTGGCGTCGAACTGATCGTCCCAATTCCCGCGGGAGCGGTCATTGATCAACGCCTCGAGCGGAGTTGCGTTTTGCGCGAGAGCCGGAGCGGCCAGTGCGGCAGCGCCAAGAGTTGCAGCCGATCGCAGGAAAGAGCGGCGCGAAAAGGGTCCAATTCCGTTTTTCTTCGACATATCCCAACCGTTCAACGCTGCGATCCAAATCATGCGCAGCCTAGAGAGGAAGCAGTAAATAGCGCAAGCTCGCGCCAAGTAACGCCGCTCAGTATCAATCAGCACCCTTAAAGCACCACCAAAAACTTCGCCACGAACTATCACAATATCGCGAAGCGAAGACTTTAGGGCCGTAAGATCGAAATTCGAGAGCGCTGCTTGCCGTCCGTTTCCGCTGTCATAGCAATATGGCCAATTCGTGTCTCCCGGCATGGAACTCGCCTTACCGGACGACGCGGAAATAAAAGTCATATTGCAATTGCTAAAATACCACAGCTGCGCGTGGTTCATAGCGTGTATTGACCCGCCGTCAATGGCACACGCGTCATGCGGGTTGGATGTGACACAAGGCAAGGAGCGGACGTGGCAAAAAACGCACAATTATAACGCCGCAACGCATTCAAGCCGGACACGCAGGGAACGCGTCCGGCTTCTTCCTCTTTCGAGGCAGATCAGCGCGCCTACACATGGAGTCAGCGCGAGCAGCAGAAATACGATCATGTGGCGCTGGCGGCACTTCGTGAAGCCGAGCCCGCGCGCCACGCTCTCCTTTATCACAGTTCTTTAGTCGAAGCGTATGCCCAATCAAAGACTTGGATACCGCTATACAACGGTATTACATGCCCAGCTCGCGAGTTCCGGAGAGAGCGGCGTTGATCTGACCGACAAATTTCATGTGAGCATCAGTACTATAAACAAAGCATTAATGCACCCGGTTGCCTAGCTTCTGGTATTGTAGTGTCTGTTGCTTCGAATCTTCCCAGAGGAGTTCTCATGACCGAAATTCTTTACATTGTAACCGCTGATATCATGAATCGCGAAGAAGACGGCCGCGACCATCAGGATGGCTCAACGATCTTCCGCTCCTTTCAAACCCGCGAGACGTGGACGTTTCCTGCCAGCACCCCAATCGGAACTATCATGGAGGAGGTCAACAAGCTCAGCTACCAGCACTCATATGTAACCGGTGTAAGCATCAATGAAGACCGGATCACCGCAGAAAAGGCGCGCGAGGAACGTTACCAAGCCCGCAGAGCCAAGGAACATGATAACATTCCCGACTAAACCGGCCCGCGGGGGAAAAACTATAATTCTGCATACACTTTTGGGTGGAAACGAACCAGATGAATGAAAAAAACGGCGATTTCGAGAGTATTAACCTACCCGCTTCTTCCAAATTCCTGCTGATCGGAGCTATTGCGCTCACTGTTGTTTGGCTTTTAGGTGCTCTTTACTTGGGATCTCATCCATCAAGCTTAGCAAAGCCGCCGGAAAAAATAAATGAATGGGGTGATTTTGCTGCCGGTGTTTCTGCGCCAATCGCCTTCTTATGGCTTGTTCTTGCCGTCATTCTTCAGTCCACGGAACTTAAGGAGCAGCGCAAGGAGATTGCGCTCACTCGCAGAGAATACGAGCACAACCGTGAGGTCATGACGGCGCAGGCTAATGAAGCACGACGACAGGCAGAATATATTGAACAACAAACGAGGATGCACCTCGAAGACCGAGCGCATGCAGCTTCTTTAGAGGTTTACACCGCTAGCATCGACCTAATCGCCACGCGCCTGCGTCAATATTCAAACGCGTGGGAAATTTACCTTGCGACTCCTAACGGCAAGCTAGACACAAATAACTCGGCAATCTTCGGAATATCAAGAACGGCGTACAATGATTTAACCGATCAATTGGTCGTTGCTCGGACCGTTCAGACTGTCAGGACGCAGCTCCGCAATTTTCGGGAACATTTCGAAGGTTCCAGTCTTGCGGCTGCCTACCCCTACGACTTCGAGCGCATTTCCAGCGCCGTCATCAGCAGCGCAGAAACAATCTCAAAACTTCCTGAGAGCGTTCAAATTAAAGCAAAGACATTGGAGCTGGACGAACTCAAATCCCAAATCATTTTTATCAACAATCTTCTTCCTGCACGGAGCTTGTTCTCAAAGCTGATTGATGGCTGAGACCGGTTTCAGGATGGCTGCACGGTATTTTCCTGTGCTTCAGATCGGCTGTTTCTCTTCGGGGCTAGCGGTGACCGTGGGTTCCAAACCGGAGAAACATTCGAACTTATCGAATGTGAAAATGGCCGCTTCGTTAGCCGATCGTTTCTCAGCCTGATTATCCATGTGACTAACTTCGAGCAAAAGACAAATTGGGTTGTTTTCGGCTTCCTTGAGCGCAAAAATATTCACGCGTAGCTGGCGCAACGTGGCGTCTTCTCTCGCCTCGTTACGCCCATCTACACACCGGGAGGTTCTAAGAAGCCGGAGGGAACGCCAGCTTGGTAGATTACATGCGGTAGGCGATGCTGTCGTTCCAGAAGCGGTCGAGACGCTGCAGGAGCTTGTTCATCTGGGTGAATTCGTCGGTGCCGATACCGCCGACCTTGTCGATCGAGCCGATGTGGCGCTCATAGAGCTTGGCAACGGTTTCGGCGATGTCCTGGCCGGTTTCGGTCAGACTGATGCGGACCGAGCGGCGGTCGATGCGCGAGCGCTGGTGATTGATGAAGCCGAGGTCGACCAGCTTCTTGACGTTGTAGGAAACGTTGGAGCCGAGGTAGAAACCGCGGGAGCGCAGCTCGCCGGCCGTCAGCTCGGAATTGCCGATGTTGAAAAGGAGAAGTGCCTGGACGGCGTTGACGTCGTCGCGACCCTGACGGTCGAACTCGTCCTTGATGACGTCGAGCAGGCGGCGGTGCAAACGCTCGACCAGGTGGAGCGATTCCATGTAGAGACCCCGGATATCATCAACCTGCTGATCCCGAGCATTTGCAACTGCCTGCGGCTTGATTTTCGTGTTCATCATGACTTGGCCTCACTGTTTGTTTGGCGGTGTCGTTTTCTTCCCGCCTTGAGTGAGACCCTATCGAATACACATAAAATTCTACTTAAACTGCAGGCTTAACAGCACCTTACCGCGAAGTCTTGGTGTCTCAGGGTAAATCAACCATTACCTGCTGCCGACGACGCCGGCGTTTTTCCTGCCACAGCAGGACGCGGAAAAGGCAATAGATCACGGCCACGCAGGCATGCAAGATCATGATCAGCGGGTTGGAGCCGAATATCTCCGGCCAGGCCCCATACATCAATCCCTGCCCGCCTGCCGCCAGCACCCACATGACCGGCCCCCACGACACGGTGAGCCACAATCCGAGCGCGGCAACCGGAAAGACGACGGCGAGACCGGCGCCCGCAACCTTCCATGGCAGGGCCAATAGATCGAAGCGGGCATGACCTTCCAGCGAATAGCCGACCAGCATCGCCCAATATTGCAGGCCGAGCCAGAAGCAGGCGATCGCGATCAGCCGCAGGAACAGCACGAACAGGATGTCCGTCAGCGTATTCTTGGGTACGGTCGAAGAATCAGGTTCCATGCGCGAACAATACGTAGGAGGCATCGGCCTCGCCAGAATATAATGGCTGCGGCTTTTCGCCTGGTTTTGAATCCTGGGGACAGCGTGATAGGTACGCGGCCTATATATAGAGTGCCATAACTAGACGAAAAAGGATGGCGGCATCATGGAGAACAAGACGCATCTCGTTGACGAGATCACCGGACATCGCCGCATGCGACGTAACCGCAAGGCCGATTGGACCCGCCGCCTGGTACAGGAAAACCGGTTGACGGTCGACGATCTGATCTGGCCGATCTTCCTGATTCCCGGCACTGGCATCGTCGAGCCGATCCCCGCCATGCCCGGCGTCAACCGCATGACAGTGGACAAGGCCGTGGAAGCGGCCAAGGAAGCAGCCGATCTCGGCATTCCCGCGCTTGCCACCTTCCCCAACATCGAAATGGAGTTGCGCGACGAGACCGGCTCCAACAGCCTTGAGAAGAACAATCTCATCAATCTCGCCACTGCCGCCATCAAGAAGGCCGTTCCGAATATCGGCGTCATCACCGACGTCGCTCTCGACCCCTTCACCAGCCACGGCCATGACGGCATCCTGCGCGGCAATGAAATCGTCAACGACGAGACCGTCGAGCAGGTTGCGCTGGCTGCCGTCTACCAGGCGGATGCGGGTGCCGATATCATCGCGCCGTCGGAAATGATGGACGGGCGCATCGGCGCGATCCGCCAGGCACTCGATGCCGCCGGCCACCAGAATGTCGGCATCATGAGCTATGCGACGAAATTCAGCTCGGCCTTCTACGGCCCCTATCGCGAGGCGATTTCGACCGGTGGACTGCTGAAGGGCGACAAGAAGACCTATTACATCGATCCCGCCAACGGCACCGAAGCCGTGCGCGATGCCACGCTCGACGTCGAGGAAGGCGCCGACATGCTGATGGTCAAGCCCGGCCTGCCCTATCTCGACATCTGTTGGCGGCTGAAGGAGGCTTTCGGGCTTCCGACCTTCGCCTATCAGGTCTCCGGCGAATATGCGATGATCAAGGCGGCGGCCGCCAACGGCTGGATCGACGGCGAGAGGGTGATGCTCGAAACCCTGCTCGCTTTCAAGCGTGCCGGCTGTGACGGCATCCTCACCTATTTCGCCATGGATGTTGCAAAGCATCTCGCGCGAAAATAGCTCCGCACCGCTCGCTTATTGTATTTGCCGGACCTGATACCATATGTTCGGCAAATATTTCCCCAAGGAGGAAAGCAATGAGCCTGAATCCCAGCCCGCTCTATGCAGCACCGGACGACTGGCGCGCCTATAGTGGCGTGCTGAGCCGGCGCATCTTCGCATTCATCGTCGATTACATCATCGTCGCGTTGCTCTGCATTCCAGCCGCCGTCGTGCTGTTTTTCGTGTCGATCCTGACGCTGGGGCTTGGCTTCATCCTCTATCCCGCCCTCTTCGTCATCGTTGCCGGATTGTATTTCGGCTGGACACTCGGCGGCCCATACCAGGCCTCGCTCGGCATGCGCGCCATGGGCCTCACCATGGTCCGCGTCGACGGCCGGCGGATGGATTTCCTGACGTCGATCGTCCACCTGGCGCTGTTCTGGATCCTGAACTCCGTCTTGACGCCGCTGATCCTGCTGGTAGGCCTTTTTACCGAGCGCAGCCGTCTGGTGCACGACCTGCTGCTCGGCACGGTCATCGCCCGCACCGCCTGAAACACGCAAATCGCGATATCAAATTGACGATCCCTCGTGGGGCAAACGACCTGCGAGGTGGCGTCCGAGCGCATCATGAATTAGGAAACTTCGATCTTTAGCGAAGGACGTAGTTGACGTTTTCTAAACTTGGGCCATGCTTGTAAAAAACAGGTGCCGAAAGAAAGGGCAATCAACGGCAGATGAACACGCAGTCGACGCCTTCTCCGCAGTTTTACCTGACGGCACCGGCCCCCTGCCCGTACCTGCCGCACGAGATGGAGCGTAAGGTTTTTACGCACCTCGTCGGTCCTCGCGCGGCGGAGATGAACGATATCCTGACCCAGGGTGGCTTCCGGCGCTCGCAGAACATCGCCTATCGTCCTGCCTGTGAATCCTGCAGGGCCTGCGTATCGGTCCGCATTCTCGCCCAGGAATTCGAGCCCAGCCGCTCGATGCGGCGCATTCTGGCCGCCAATAGCGACGTCATCGCCACCGAATTTCCCGCGCAGCCCTCGAGCGAACAATATTCGCTCTTCCGCCGCTATCTCGACTATCGGCACCAGCACGGCGGCATGTCAGACATGACGGTGCTCGACTATGCAATCATGGTCGAGGATACGCATGTGAATACCCGCATCATCGAATATCGCCGCCGCGAAGAAGGCTCAGGGCTGGAACAGCGCCCGAAAGGCGAATTGCTGGCGGCCGCCTTGACCGACGTCATGAGCGACGGGCTGTCGATGGTCTATTCCTACTTCAATCCCGATCTCGACGCGCGATCGCTCGGCACCTTCATGATCCTCGATCATATCAAGCGGACGAAGGCGCTCGGCTTGCCGCATATCTATCTGGGCTATTGGGTCAAAGGCTCGCGCAAGATGGACTATAAGACGCGCTTTCAGCCGCAGGAACATCTCACGCCGCGCGGCTGGGAGCGTTTCGATCCCGCCTCCGACGGCGATAAAGATACTTTCCGCTGAATGTTCTCCCGTCTTTCGGATCATCAAAAGGGCCTGCTGCTGACGACGCTCGGCGGCCTCGCCCTATCGATGGACATACCGCTGATCCGGCTTTCCAGCGGTGAGATCTGGTCGGTGCTGTCGACGCGCAGCCTTGCGACCATCGTCGTTGCACTTGCCGCACTTTTCGTCGTCCGCCGCGTTACGGGTTCGCTGCGAAGCGTGCTGCCAGGCTGGCTCGGGCTTCCCGTCGGCTTCTTCTACGGGCTGACGACCATCGCGTTTCTCCTTGCCGTCTATTACACGACGGCGGCGAATGTGGTGTTCATCATCGCGCTGAATCCGATGTTCACAGCACTTCTTTCCTGGATATTCCTCAAGGAGCGCCCCGCCCTTTCCACCTTCATCACCATGGCCGTCATGATCCTCGGGGTCGGGCTCATCGTTGGTGACGGTATGGAAGGTGGCCATCTCTTGGGCGATGCGCTTTCCGTGCTCGCATCGTTTTCCATCGCCTGCGCCATCACCATCAGCCGCGCCTCGGGCCGGGATATGGGCTTCGCTTCCTTGCTGGCCGCCGTCATCCCGGCCGCCGCCGGGCTCTATCACATTGCGCCCTCCGGTTTTTCCATCGAACATCCCGGCTGGATCCTCTTCGACGGCGCCGTTCTGATGCCGCTTTCCTTCTGGTGCCTTGCGACAGGCACGCGCTTTCTCTCGGCACCGGAAGTGGCGATGTTCTACCTGCTGGAAACGATTCTCGCGCCCATCTGGGTCTGGCTGATCTTCTTCGAGGCACCCACCAACATGACGCTCGCCGGCGGCGGGATATTGATCCTTGCGCTTGCCGCGCACTCGCTTTGGCAGGTGCGGGTCAAGGCGAGAGCAGCAATCATCGCGCAAGCCCTCGCGCCTTGAAGCAACGCCCATCCAATGTTATAACCAAGTTATTACATTGGAGCTGAGACATGAACGTCACCATCCGCAAGATCGGCAATTCCGAAGGCGTGATTATTCCGAAGGAAGTCCTTCAGAGACTTGGCTTGAAAAATGGCGATGCCCTGGAGATACGTGAAGTGAACGGCAACATCGAGTTGGTTCCAGAGCGTGCCGACCTCGCGGAGCAATTGCGGGCTGCAAGGCTTGGCATGCAGAAATATCGTGCCGCTCTGCGTGAACTCGCAAAATGAATAACTATAAGTGGCTATCCCGTGAAGCGGTTGAAATCATGCACGAGGAGCAGGTCGCAGAACATGGCGGATTGCCGGGTTTAAAGGACGAGAATGCTTTGGAAGCAGCCATGGCACGCCCTTTAAACAAGGCCGCATATGGCGAGAATGATCTATTCGCTTTGGCTGCGGCTTACCTTTATGGCCTCGCGCGGAACCATCCTTTTTCCGATGGGAATAAAAGAACTGGATACCTAGCAGCTTTCACATTCCTCTACATCAACGGCTATTTGATTGAAGCCGAGGATGGGATGATTGTGGCCTTCGTACTAGGCGTTGCCGCCGGCGAAATAGATGAAGAGGGAGCGACACACTTCTTCAAAGACTTTTGCACCCCACTAGCTGGGTGACGACGGCTCCACCCCCCTACACTGCGCTGGCCCGCCGTTCATCCAAGCTCAGGGCGTTCGTCGCTGCAATCGACCCGCCGGGCCGATTGCCTTTAGCTCAACTCAACCAGGCCTCACCCTGAAAACCTGCCGCTTCTGGGGAAGCCTTTCGGCACTGCTCTGCCGGCACCGGCGCGATCGCCTAGCCATTCCGTCAGTTCGTCCTTGGTCTTGGTGAAGGTGCGCCCGGCGCTGTCTTCCCATGTCAGGCCGTCGGCAATCGCGAAGCACCGGATATCGGCAACGCCGCCATCTTTGTAGCGCTGCAGGCGCACGCCCTTGCCGCGCGACATTTCCGGCACCTGCGAAAGCGGGAAAATGACCATCTTGCGGTTCTCGCCGACCACGGCGACATGATCGCCCGAAACCGGCACGAGCAGCTTGGTCTCGTCGGGATAGGAGACGTTCATGATCTGCTTGCCCTTGCGGGTATTGGCGACCAGTTCCGCCTCGGGCACGATGAAGCCGTTACCCGCCGTCGACGCGATCATCTGCTTGCGCTGGGGATCGTGGACGAAGGCGGTCAGCACGTCCTGATCGTTCTCCATGTCGATCATAATGCGCAGCGGCTCGCCATGGCCACGGCCGCCGGGCAGCTTGTCGCCGCCGAGCGTATAGGCCTTGCCGCCGGTCGTGATGATGAGGATCTTGTCCGTCGTCTGCGCCGGGAAGGCAACCTTGAGCCCATCGCCCTCCTTGAAGGTCAGCGACGAGGTATCGGAGATATGGCCCTTCAGAGCGCGGATCCAGCCCTTTTCCGAGACGACGACGGTAATCGGCTCCTTCTCGATCATCGCCTGCTGAATGGCGGCATCGTCTGCCTCGGGCGCTTCCGCAAACTGCGTGCGGCGGCGGCCGATGTCGGTCGCCTTGGCGAATTTCTTCTTCACCTCGCCGATTTCCCAGGAAACCGTCTGCCACTGCTTTTCTTCCGAGGCGAGCAATGCCTCTATGTCGGTCTTTTCCTTGGTCAGGCCGTCGAATTCCTTGCGGATCTCGAACTCTTCCAGCTTGCGCAAGGAGCGCAGCCGCATATTGAGGATCGCCTCGACCTGATTGTCCGTGAGGCCGAACCGCTCCATCATCACGGGCTTCGGCTCATCCTCCTCACGGATGATGGCGATGACTTCATCGATGTTGAGATAGGCAACCAGGAAACCGCCGAGGATTTCGAGGCGCTTTTCGATTGCCGCCAGACGGAAGCGCGAGCGGCGCAGCAGGACGTCGCGGCGATGATCGAGCCACTCCTTCAGGACGTCGTTCAGCGCCATGACCTTGGGGATACGGCCCATGGACAGGACGTTCATGTTGAGCGGGAACCGGCTCTCCAGCTCCGTCAGCTTGAACATCGATTCCATCAGGATCGTCGCATCGACGGTGCGGCTTTTCGGCACCAGAACGACGCGGATGTCCTCGGCCGATTCATCGCGGATGTCTTCAAGCAGCGGCAGCTTGCGCGCCAGCAGCAGCTCGGCGATCTTTTCGATCAGCCGCGACTTCTGCACCTGGAACGGGATTTCGGTAACGACGATCTGGTAACCACCACGACCGAGATCCTCGATCTCCCATTTGGAGCGAACGCGGAAACCGCCACGGCCAGTCTTGTAGCTTTCGATGATGCTCCGGCGATCGTCGATGATGATACCGCCCGTCGGAAAATCCGGGCCGGGAATATAGAGTTCCACGAGCTTCTCGACGGTGGCATCGCGATCCTTGATCAGATGCAGCGCGGCGTCGCAGAGCTCATGGGCGTTGTGTGACGGAATGGAGGTCGCCATGCCGACGGCGATACCGGAGGAACCGTTGGCGAGCAGATTTGGAAAGGCGCCCGGCAGAACGATCGGCTCGGAATTCGACTCGTCGTAGGTATCGCGAAAATCGACCGCATCCTGATCGATGCCTTCGAGCAGCAGTTCGGAAACCGCCGTCATCTTGGATTCGGTGTAACGCATCGCGGCCGGGCTATCGCCGTCGATATTGCCGAAATTGCCCTGGCCGTTGACCAGCGTGTAGCGCTGAGAGAAATCCTGCGCCAAGCGCGCCAACGCGTCATAGATCGACTGGTCGCCATGCGGGTGATAGTTACCCATCACCTCGCCGACGATCTTGGCGCATTTGCGGAAGGCGGCATTGGGGCGAAGACCCATCTCGCTCATCGCATAGACGATGCGGCGATGCACCGGCTTCAACCCGTCGCGGACGTCGGGAAGCGCGCGTTGCGTAATGGTCGACAAAGCATAGGCCAGATAGCGCTCTTCGAGCGCGGCCTTCAGGTCGACCGGAACGATGTTGTCGTCGCCGTCACCGGACGGCGGTGTAAGATTTTGTCCCATGGCCCTTGACTATAAGAGATGGCGATTCCCGGCAAGAAATCAGCGGAAAGCACCTGTGGATGAAGGCATTTCGGCCATCCTGCGAGATGGCCACCGATACATTTTTGCTGCACTCGCGCGCTACATTCATTGTCATTGGATTTTCAAAGAAAGATCAATATAAGTCGGCGCAGTACACGCGCAATCTGTACACCCCCGCCGATACCACCGGCTCAACGAGGAAACGCCATAATGACTTTCTATCGGACCACGCGGCTGATGCTCTGCAGCGCTGCCATCCTGTCCTTCGCCAGCTCAGCCTTTGCCCTTGACGGCAACGACCTGCTGAAGAAGATCAACGACATCTACGGCCAGCAGGGCGCTTCGATTGCTGCTGGAGGTATCGATATCGACGGTAGCACCGTGACGCTGAAGGGCGCAAGCTTCAAGGCGGGCGGCATGGAAGACAGCATCCCGCTCGGCGACATCACAATGGAAGATGTCGAAGAAAGCAACGGCGGTTACACGATCGGGGAAATCGACTTCGCGGATGTCGATTTCAACAAGGATGGCGCGGCTGTTTCCGCCAGCGACCTCAAGCTGAGCGGCGTCGAAATTCCGGCTGACGCAACCAAGGGCGACCTCGCCTCGCTCCTCTATTACAAGAGTGCCCATGCCGGCGCCGTTTCCGTCACCAAGGACGGCACCGAAGTGTTCTCGATCGAGGGCGCCGACGCGACGATGAACAAGCGCGGCGACAAGTCGGGCCTCGACTTCGACGCGAAGATCAACGGTATCAAAGCCGATCTCAGCAAGGTCGACGACCAGAAGTCCAAGGAAGCGATCGATGCGCTCAAGCTGCAGCAGATCGACGGCGCGATCGCCATGAAGGGTAGCTGGGAGCTCGGTCCCGGCACGATCGACATCTCCGAATATTCCTTCGATTTCAAGGATATCGGCAAGTTGAACCTTGCCTTCAGCATTTCCGGCTACACGCCCGCTTTTGCGAAGTCGCTGCAGGAAGCGCTCAAGACGGTTCGCTCCAATCCGAACCAGCAGGAAGCGCAGCAGTCGGCTGGCCTTGCCATGCTGGGCCTCCTCCAGCAGCTGACCTTCAATAGTGCCGCGATCCGCTTCGACGATGCCTCGATCACCACACGCGCGCTCGATTTCGCCGGCAAACAGCAGGGCGTCACGGGCAAGCAGCTGGCCGACACGCTGAAGGCGATGACGCCGATCATGATGGCGCAGCTCAACATTCCGGAGCTGCAGAACGCCGTCTCGTCGGCAGTCAATGCCTATCTCGACAATCCGAAGAGCCTGACCGTCACCGCGGCCCCCGGCAAGCCGGTGCCGGTGCCGATGATCATCGGCGCCGCCATGGGCGCGCCGCAGACGATCCCGCAGGTTATCGGTCTTAAGGTTTCCTCGAACGACTAAGCCGTTGTTCGTTCCCGATGCTATTCAGAAACCCGGCGATCTCGGTCGCCGGGTTTTTCTTTGCGGCGAGTTAGGTTTCTTGCCTCAACTGATACTTCTTCAGTTCGCTGAGCGCATGGGACAACAGGGCAAGCAATTCATCCGTGGTCGCGCCGTCGCGCGCCTGAACCGACATGCCCTGCACGATCGCTCCCAGAAAGCGCGCAAGCGAATGGGCGTCGGCATCCGGCCGCATGTCGCCCTCCGCGATGCCGCGTTCGATCCGGGCGGCGAAGATATCCAGCGTCTGCAGGCGCATCGATGCGACGTGATGGGCGATCGGTTCGTTCTCCTCGGCGCAGTTCAGGACCGCCGTTGATATCATGCAGCCCTTCGGGTGTTCCGGAGCGGTGAAGATCTTGGCGGAATTCGTCAGAAAGCGCTCGAAGGCGGTTACCGTATCCACCTTGTCCTGAAACGGATTGCCGGGTTCCGGTCGCGGCATCCGCCGATATTGGTCAAGCGTCTCGCGATAAAGCTCCGCCTTCGAACCGAACGCAGCATAGAGGCTCTGCGGCGTGATGCCCATCGCCGCCGTCAAATCCGCAATGGAGGAGCCGTCGTAGCCGTGCCTCCAGAACGTGTCGCGCGCTGCGGCGAGAACCGTCTCGCGATCGAAGGCAGGCGGCCGCCCGCGCTTCCGTGGTGAAGAATTTTCTGTATCTTCAATATTTTTCACAATGGTCACTCTAGAATTATCTTCCGATCCGGTTTATTCAGGAATGGTCATTGTGATTATAGAAGGTTTTGCCCCATGAGTCTTCCCTTGGAAAATTTGGCGCGCCCGAGCGACGGCAGCCTTGCTGAAGGCGTCGACATCGCGATTGACTCCGCCTTGTCGGACAAGAGGCTGGTTGGAGCTGTGGTCCTCATCGCCCGGGGCGGAGAGCTGGTTTACCGCCGCGCCGCCGGTCTGGCGGATCGAGAAAACAGGATGGCCATGCGGGAAGATGCCATCTTCCGCCTCGCCTCCGTCACCAAGCCGATCGTTACAATTGCCGCTATGCGGCTCATCGAACAGGGCCGCATCGGGCTCGACGATCCGATCACCAAATGGCTGCCGGATTTCAGGCCTCGTCTACCCGATGGCGGCGAAGCGGTGATCCGCATCCGGCATCTCCTGTCCCACACATCCGGCTTGGGCTACGCGTTCTCCGGCGACGAGAATGATCCCTATACTCGCGCCGGCGTGTCGGACGGGCTCGACCAACCCGGCCTGCCGCTTGCGGAAAACCTGCGTCGCCTTGGGAGCGCTCCCTTGCGTTTCGCACCCGGCGATGGCTGGGAATACTCGCTCGCAATGGACGTGCTCGGCGGCGTCCTCGAAAAGGAAACCCGCGGCGTTCTCGGCGATGCCGTTGCAGAGCTTGTCATGAAGCCGCTCGGTCTCTCCGATACCGCCTTCTCCGTCCGTGATCGCAGCCGCCTGGCCGCAGCCTATATCAATGGCGCATCGGAACCGCAGCGGATGGGGGACGAGGCGCTGGCCCCGATTCTCGATGGAACGATCCGCTTCACGCCGGACAGGATATTCGATTCAAGTTCCTACCAATCCGGCGGCGCGGGCATGGCCGGAACCGCCAGTGACATCCTTGCGATCCTCGAAACCGTGCGCAAGGGCGGCTCGCCGCTGCTTTCGGCCGAGACCGTGAAGACGATGATGACCGATCAGGCGGGCGGCCATATGCACGCGCAGCAAGCCGGCTTCGGTTTCGGCTATGGCTGGTCCGTCGTCCTCGATCCTGTCGTGGCGCAGGTTCCCTTCTCGGCAGGCACGATCAAATGGGGCGGCGTCTACGGCCACAGCTGGTTCGTCGATCCAGAGAAAAAGCTGACGGTCGTGGCGCTTACCAACACGACGCTCGAAGGCATGTGGGGACAATTCACGATCGATCTGCGCGATGCGATTTATGCTGCTATCTAGCTGGTATTGGCATGCCAAACAAAAACCCGGCGATTTCGGTCGCCGGGTTTTTGCATTTCATCAAGCCTGTAAAGACCTCAGTCCTTCTTGACCGGCGGTACCGGACGGATAGCCAGTTCGCGCAGCTGTGTTGGCGTGGCGGCCGAGGGAGCGCCCATCAGCAGATCCTGTGCCTGCTGGTTCATCGGGAACAGCGAGATCTCGCGCAGGTTCCTGGCGCCGACCAGCAGCATGATGATGCGGTCGATACCGAAGGCAGCGCCGCCGTGCGGAGGCGCACCATACTGGAAGGCGCGATAGAGACCGCCGAAGCGCTCTTCGACGTCTGCCTGGCTGAGGCCGACCTTTTCGAAGGCGGCGACCATGGTTTCCGGCGACTGGTTACGGATCGAGCCCGAAGCGATTTCGAAGCCGTTGCAGACGGCGTCGTACTGGAAGGCCTTGATCGTCAGCGGATCCTGGCTCTGCAGCGCCTCAAGGCCGCCCTGCGGCATCGAGAACGGGTTGTGGGCGAAATCGACCTTCTTTTCTTCCTCGCTCCATTCGAAGAACGGGAAATCGACGATCCAGCAAAGCTCGAAACGGTCGCGGTCGACAAGGTTCAGCTCCTCGCCGGCCCTGGTGCGGGCCTCGCCGGCAAACTTGTAGAACTTGTCCGGATCGCCTGCAACGAAGAAGCAGGCATCGCCGTCGCCGAGGCCGAGCTGGGTGCGGATCGCATCGGTGCGCTCCTCGCCGATGTTCTTGGCAAGCGGGCCGGCGCCTTCGAGCTTTTCGCCTTCCTTGCGCCAGAAGATATAGCCGAGGCCGGGCTGGCCCTGGCTCTGCGCCCAGGCGTTCATGCGGTCGCAGAAAGCTCTGGAGCCGCCGGTCTTGGCCGGGATCGCCCAGACCTGAACCTTCGGGTTCGAGGCAATCATGTTGGCGAAGACCTTAAAGCCGGAGCCGGCGAAATGCTCGGTGACCGCTTCCATGACGATCGGGTTGCGCAGGTCGGGCTTGTCGGAGCCATATTTGCGGATGGCTTCGTCATAGGGAATGCGCGGCCATTCCTTGGTGACGGGCTTGCCTTCGGCAAACTCTTCGAACACCTGGGTCATCAGCGGCCCCATGGTGTTCCAGACGTCCTCCTGGGTGACGAAGCTCATCTCGAGGTCGAGCTGGTAGAATTCGCCCGGCAGACGATCGGCGCGCGGGTCTTCGTCGCGGAAGCAAGGCGCGATCTGGAAATAGCGGTCGAAGCCGGCAACCATCAGCAGCTGCTTGTACTGCTGCGGCGCCTGCGGCAGGGCGTAGAAGGTGCCGGGATGAATGCGTGATGGCACGAGGAAGTCGCGCGCGCCTTCCGGCGACGATGCCGTCAGGATCGGCGTCGTGTATTCGGTGAAGCCGACTTCGCCCATATGACGGCGCATCGAGGAGATAACCTGCGTGCGCTTGACGATGTTCCGATGCAGCGTTTCACGGCGCAGGTCGAGGAAGCGATACTTCAGGCGAACGTCTTCCGGATAGTCGGGCTCGCCGAAAACAGGCAGCGGCAGCTCCTTGGCGGCCGACAGCACTTCGATCTCCTGAGCGTAGAGCTCGATCTCGCCGGTCGGCATGTTCTTGTTGATCGTGTCTTCAGTACGCGCCTTCACCAGGCCGTCGATGCGGATGACCCATTCGCCGCGCACGGTTTCGGCGAGCTTGAAGGCCGGAGAATCCGGGTCGGCAACGACCTGGGTGATGCCATAGTGATCGCGCAGGTCGATGAACAGCACGCCGCCATGATCTCGGACGCGATGAACCCAGCCGGAGATGCGGACGGTCGAACCGACGTCGGACTTGCGCAGGGCGGCGCATGTGTGGCTGCGATAGCGATGCATAATATTATATATCCTGGACTTGGCGGGCGGCGGCGAAAGGACACGCAAGCCCCTCGCCCGCCGACGAGAAAATCGGGCGGAAAAGCGCATGGTGCGCCCGATTTGTCAAGGCTGGAACACGGGAAGTCGGCTTAAAGCTACTCACGTACCACCCATATCAGTACCCGCAAGTAGCCTCTGCGGCAGTTTGGCTACCTCGATGCTATTGCTGAACGCCGATGTCAACTTTAAACAAACATCCATAGATCTTCGCCCCCGGAGCATGACATGCCGATCCTCAGCCGCCGCAATCTCCTGAAAGCTTCAGCCGTTGCCGGAGCCTATGGCGTTGGTCTCGGCATTGCCGGGAAGTTTGCGGGCAAGGCGGCGGCAGCCGAGCCGTTTGCGCTGAAGACGGCCAAGATCGAGGCCAATCTTACCGATAGCGGCATCACAAAGAGCGTGTTGACCTATGGCGACGCCGGCATGCCGCCGGTCGTGCGCATGAAGAAGGGGGAATCCTTCGCCGCTCGGCTCATCAACGGCATAGACGATCCGACGACCATCCACTGGCATGGCATCCGCCTTCCCAACGCCATGGACGGCGTGCCGTTCCTCACCCAGCCTTACGTCTATACCGGCGATCATTTCGATTATACTTTCACGCCGCCCGACGCCGGCACTTTCTGGTATCATCCGCATTGCAACACGCTGGACCAGATGGGCCACGGCTTGACCGGCGTCATCGTGGTCGAAAACCCCAAGGATCCTGCTTTCGATTCGGAAGTGGTGCTCAATCTGCGCGATTGGCGCCTGGGCGGAGATGGGCAGTTCATTGCGCAGTTCCGGCCACGCGATGCGGCCAAATCCGGCACCTATGGCACGGTGCGGACTGCCAACTGGCAGCAGCTGCCGCAATATGACGCGCCTGCTGGCGGCCTTGTGCGCCTGCGCATTGCGATCACCGACGTCACGCGCATCTATTCCTTCCGCATGGACGGCGCGGAGGCGACCGTCATCGCGATCGATGGCAATCCCGTGCCGCAGCGCTTTCCGCTTGACCTCCTGCAGCTCGGACCGGGGCAGCGGCTGGAGCTGGCCGTGCGTATGCCCGACGGCGAAGGCGCGATCGTCAAGCTTGAGGATATCAAGGGCACTGATCCGAAGGTGTTGGCGACATTGCGCGCGGTCGGCAGTTCGCTCAAGCGCGACGTCCGCGACCTGGCGCCGCTGGAAGACAATCCCGTGCGGAAGGCCGATCTCGGCGCGGCCACCCATATCCCGCTCATTCTCAGCGCCACGGCGGAGAACACCGCCGACAACAGCATCTGTGGTTCTCTCGGCTACAGCTTCTGGGCCATCAACAAAGTGCCGTGGCCCGGCGACACTCCCGATCCGACGGCGCCCCTTGCCGAACTCAAGCTCGGCAAGAGCTATGTCATCGACATGGAAAATGTCACCCCGCACAGCCATCCGATCCATCTGCACGGAATGAGCTTCACGGTTCTGTCCTCCTCGACGCGGCAGGTCCAGCCATTCGTATCCGACACCTACCTGCTCCAGCCGGATGAAAAGGTTCAGCTCGCCTTCGTGGCCGACAATCCCGGCGACTGGCTGCTGCATTGCCACATCATCGAGCATCAGAAGACCGGCATGACCAGCTATGTGCGTGTGGCCTAAGCAGCGGCGAACGGCGCTGGCAGCTAGCCGGTTTCGACCGAAGCGCCATCTGCTTCCATTAATTTCAGCCAAAAGCGAAATGCGGCAAAGGCTTTGCTCGCGAAAGTATTGACATATCCGGCTGAAAGGAGAAGGAAGTTAACCAACTATTTTACCGATGAATGTGTTGAGATGATCGAAACTACCGCCCAATTGGAGGCGGCCTGCCAAGAGCTGGCCAAGTCGGAATTCATTACCATCGATACGGAGTTCCTGCGGGAAACGACCTTCTGGCCGGAACTGTGTTTGATACAAATGGCAAGCCCAACGACCGAGGTGCTGGTGGATCCGCTGGCCAAAGGTCTGGACCTCGCGCCCTTTTTCGAACTGATGGCCAATCCTTCGGTTCTGAAGGTATTTCATGCAGCGCGCCAGGATATTGAAATCATTTTCAATCGCGGCAATCTCATTCCGCATCCGATCTTCGATACGCAGGTCGCGGCGATGGTCTGCGGCTTCGGCGATTCGGTTTCGTACGATCAGCTCGTCAGCCGCATCAAGAACGTCCACATCGACAAGTCCTCGCGCTTCACCGATTGGAGCCGGCGTCCCCTCTCGGAAAAGCAGCTGGACTATGCGCTTGCCGACGTGACCCATCTGCGCGACGTCTATCTCTCGCTCAAAGAGCAGCTGGAGCGCGAGGGACGCGCTTCCTGGCTGCAGGAGGAAATGGCGATCCTCGAAGCGCGCGAGACCTACGACCTGCATCCCGACGATGCCTGGCAGCGACTGAAGATGCGGCTGCGCAAGCCTCAGGAGCTCGCGGTTCTGAAATATGTGGCGGCATGGCGCGAACGTGAAGCGCGCGCCCGCAACGTGCCGCGCGCCCGTGTGCTGAAGGATGACGCGATCTATGAGATCGCCCAGCAGCAACCGAAGGACAGCGAAGCGCTTGCACGACTGCGTACCATCCCGAAGGGCTGGGAGCGTTCGGCCGCCGGCACGGCCGTGATCGAGGCGATCAATGAGGCGCTGGCATTGCCGAAATCGGATATGCCGCATCCGCCGCGCCATCAGCAGGCGCCCGAAGGTACGGCCGCCGCCTCGGAACTGCTGAAAGTGCTGCTGAAGCTCATCGCCGAGAAGCATGGCGTCGCACCGAAAGTGATCGCCAACAGCGACGATCTCGACAAGATCGCCGCCGAAGGAGAAAAAGCCGATGTGGCGGCCTTGACCGGCTGGCGGCGCGATCTTTTCGGTGAGACGGCGCTGCAGCTCATCCAGGGCCAGGTTGCCCTGCGCTTCGTCGGCAAGCGGATCGAGACGGTTACCCTCTAGCGGCGATATTATCCTTCCCCAATCCCTTGCAATTGCGTATGATTCGGGGAGCGATATGGCGGCAGCAATCACGATTGCGCCGCAAATCTCGCGGAATGAACGTCTGATGTAATCGTTCTATTCGATGACGTTCCAGTTTGCCGGCGCAATTCCGCGTCGATGACAGGCGTCGTTTCTCGGCGGAAAAATGAATGGGCATTCTCCATTCGATACGCAACTGGATCCTGATATCGCTGCTTGTCGCCTCGTCCGGCGTCATCTACGGCAAGATATTCTTCCCCCAAGCGCCAATGTATATCGGCGCGATCTTCGCCCTGTTCTGCGGCATGCCGCTGCTGGCTTTCGAGCGTCGAATGATCCTGCCGCGGCTGAACGTCTGGATGCATCTCCTGCCGACGCCGGCCTTCATCCTCTCGGCTCTCATCGTCGATTTCCTGCTGATGAGCGTCGGCTATGCCACGGCGGGCAGCCTCATGAAACTGCTGGGCCTGGTCGATGGCTCCTGGGAAGACCTCACGCTGCTGAAGATCGATGTCTATCTCTATGCCGTCGTGGTGACCGCCATCATCATCTTCATCGGCCGCGTGCGGGAACTGCTCGGCAGGGACGTCTTTCTCAGCCTGCTGACCGGCCGGTACCGCAATCCGGTACAGGAAGAGCGCGTGTTCCTCTTCGTCGATCTCGTGGGCTCGACTGCCTTCGCCGAGGAGCATGGCGACCTGAAGACACAGGAATTCCTGGGCGCAGTGTTCGCCGCCATAGCTGAACCCGTACGGCGGCACAAGGGCGCGATCGACGATTATATCGGCGATGCCGCCATCATCACCTGGCCGCTTCGACGCGGCGTCAAGAATGCCAATTGCGTGCGCTGCGTCTTCAATATCCTCAACGATATCGAGAAGAATGCCGAAACCTGGCTGAAATCCTATGGCAGGGTGCCGCGTCTGCGTGCTGCCTTGCATGGCGGCAGCATCGTGACGGGCGAAATCGGCGTCGACCATCACAAGATCGCCTATTTCGGCGACACGGTGAACACCACCGCAAGGCTGGAATCGCTCTGCAAGACGCTGGAGCGCCAGGTGCTGATTTCGAGCGATCTTGCCCGACGGCTGGAGCTGCCCGAAGCGATCATCAAGGAAGAGCTCGGCGAACATGCCGTTCGTGGTCGCGATCAGCCTCTCGGCGTGATCGCGCTTCATACGCAGAGCCGGGAAGCTCTCAAGACAATTCGCAGCAGATTGTAGGCTGCGTAACGCCTTGGCTGCATTCCGAGATCGACGCACGCGTGAGCTTCACGTCTCCTGGGTTGTCCACAGTCACCAAAACTTCACCTGAGCGTTAATTCGCCGACATGGCTCGCCTGTTAAGCGGGGTTGTTTCGCCACTCCTCGCCAACAAGGTGACATGATGACCCGAATTCTTTCCGCCTCCACGGCGCTCTTCATTTTGCTTGCTGCCTCGGCCCAGGCCGACGAGCAGCAATTCAAGGCAAAGCTTGTCGGACAAGCCATTCTGCCGGCCAATACCATCACTGCCGCCCCTGCCGATGCGCCCGACTTCCTGAAAACCTCAGGCAAGTTCACCACGCCGGATCGCAAGCGCACCGACGCGCTCGGCACCGTGCCGGGCAAGGATGGCGCCCGTGTCACCGATCTGAAGCTGCCCTTCGCCGGCCAGCCGATCCAGGGCTTTTCCGGCATCAAGACCATGCCTGACGGAACCTTCTGGACACTCTCCGACAACGGCTTCGGCTCCAAGCAGAACTCCAGCGATGCGATGCTCTTCCTGCATCAGCTTAAATTCAACTGGGACAACGGCAAGGTCGAGGTCGTCAAGAACCTGTTCCTCTCCGATCCGAACAAGAAGGCCCCCTTCCCGATCGTTCTCGAAGGCGCCGATAAGCGTTATCTGACTGGCGCCGACTTCGACATCGAATCGGTCCAGCCGGTTGCCGATGGCTTCTGGATCGGCGACGAGTTCGGCGCCTATCTTTTGAAGTTCGATGCGAACGGCCAGCTGACCGACGTCTTCCCGACAACGCTCAACGGCAAGCCCGTCATGTCTCCCGACAATGCCCTGCTGCAGCTGCCGGGCAATCCGACACAGAAGATGCCGACCTTCAACCTGAAACGCTCGGGCGGCTTCGAAGGCCTTGCCATGTCGAAGGACGGCTCCAAGCTTTATGCCCTGCTGGAAGGCGCGATCTACAAAGATGACGGCCAGATGGAGAGCGTGGACGGCAAGACGGCCATCCGCGTCATCGAATTCGACGTCGCCTCGAAGAGCTGGACCGGCCGCAGCTGGCTCTATCCTTTCGCAGACAAGGGCGTCTCGATCGGCGACTTCAACATGCTCGACGAAACGACGGCCCTGGTGATCGAGCGCGACAACGGCGCCGGCACGAAGGACAAGGCCTGTGCCGATCCCAAGCAGCCGAAGCCGGATTGCTTCGAGGCTCCGGCCGAGCTGAAGCGCGTCTACAAGATCGAGTTCAGCGACGCCAATGTCGGCAAGGCCGTCCGCAAGATCGGCTATATCGATCTGCTGCACATCGAGGATCCCGATCACAAGCGTCGCCAGGGCGGCGGCGAAGGCTTCTACGACATGCCTTTCGTCACCATCGAGAATGTCGACCGCGTCGATGCCACGCATATCATCGTCGGCAACGACAACAACCTGCCCTTCTCGGCAGGCCGCGCCGTCGACAAGGCCGACGACAACGAGTTCAGCCTTCTCGAAGTCGGTGATTTCCTGAGCGCGAAGTAAGCCGCGATGAAAAGCCTCTCCCTGCTTTGTGGGGAGAGGCTTCAAAATCCTATTCGAAGCAGAAGGCCAGCCGGCGGTTCGTCAGCTTGCCGAGCTGCTGCAGACGCCCATCCAGCCTCTCGCCGGCAAAATCGTGATATTCGGCGGGCACGACGAATTCGAGATCGAGATCCGGATTGGTCGAGCGGCGGAACGACAGATTGCGGACGATGCCGGGCATCGACGCCGAGAAGAGGTAGACAACACGCAACAGACCGCCGAGCAGCTTGGCCCGTTCGATGTAGAGCGGGGTGGCGATCGTCGCCAGCGGTTCGGTGGCGCCGTCGTCGTTCAATCCTTCGAAGCGATAGTAATTGGCAAGCGCGATGAAGGCGCGGCCGGCATGAGTGATGCCGACAAAGGACGTATGGGCGATGATGTTCAGCGCCTGCAGGCCGCGATAATCCGGGTGCGCGCGCCAGCTGATATCGGCGAGCAGACACGCGGCCTGGCGATAGCGGCTTTCCTCCTCGGTTTCGGTGATCCCGAAGAACGGCATCATCCGCCCGGTCCAATCGGCCAGTTCACGGGCATGCTCCGGCGAGCGGGCACGCAGGATGGCAAGCTCACCGGCAGCGACGAGCAGCGGATCGCTGTTGCGCTCCGCCTCGGTCAGCAGCGAGTAGAGATAGCCTTCGCGGACGCCTTGTGCGGAAAAGGAGATAGCGGATGGCTTCATCGCCGTCAGTACTTCGCGCATGGCGACCGCGCCAAAAGGCAGCAGCAAACGGCGATGCTTGGAAACCGCCTGCAACGCCGTATCCTTCGAATCCTTCGATCCGACGATCTGATCCAGGAAGCGCACCATCTCGTCGAGCGGCACTTCATAGCCCTGCATCATGTGCAGCGGATATTTGCGGATTTGCATGTGCAGCTTGGCGATGTTTCGCCATGTGCCGCCGACCGCATAGAACGTCCGGCCTTCGCCCTTGTTCAACAGTTTCGCCGTCTTGACATGCTTGCGCGCGAACCCGCGCGCCTTTTCGATCGAGCCGCCGGCATATTCGGAGAGGCGCAGACCACCGAGCGGCAGCGTGATGCCCTTGCCGATCTCGCGGTCCTTGATATCGATCAGCTCCAGCGAGCCGCCGCCTAGATCGCCGGCAATCCCATCCGGATGGAAGAAGCCGCTGATGATGCCGAGCGCGGAGAAGCGCGCCTCCTCCTCGCCGGACAGCACGCGCACCTTGCGCTGCAGGATCGCCTCGGCCTGATGGATGAAATGCGGGCCATTGCTGGCTTCGCGCGCCGCGGCTGTCGCGAGCACATAGATGGTGGATGCGCGCGCCTGATCGGAGAGCGCCTTGAAGCGATGCAGCGCGGCCAGTGCCCGCGCCACGCTTTCCTCATCCATCTTGCCGGTCAGCGCTATGCCCTTGCCGAGGCCGCACAGCACTTTCTCGTTGAAAAGGATGGTCGGAGACCGCGAATGGCCTTCATAGACGACGAGACGGACCGAGTTCGACCCGATATCGACAACGGAGACAGGGGCGATACCCGGAAGACGCCCCTGGGCTTCTGATTCAACCATGAAGGTCCAATTTATTTGTTGCGGCCCGACAGCAGCCCAGCGATGAGTTTCGGTGCACTGGATTTCAAGGCTTCACCACGGCCCGACAGGCTGGGATTGGTCATGAAATACTGCTGCGCATTAAATGGCTCTTTTCCCTGGCGCACTTCCATGCGCCGTGAAGTCCCGTCCGGCAATATCTCGTAGCTTTGCTGATTGTCAATGATATTGCCCAGCATGATCTGTGAAAGCACCTGCTCATGCACGGTCTTGTTGGTCAGCGGCACGAGGGTTTCGACGCGGCGGTCGAGGTTTCTCGGCATCATGTCGGCAGAGCCGATATAGACCAGCGCCTTGTCCGACGGCAGGCCATGACCGTCGCCGAAGCAGAAGATGCGGCTGTGTTCGAGGAACCGTCCGACAATGGACTTGACCCGGATCCTTTCGGAAAGGCCCGGAATCTGCGGACGCAGGCAGCAGATGCCGCGCACGACAAGCTCGATATCAACGCCGGCGTTGCTGGCGCGATAGAGCGCGTCGATGATATCGGGATCGACGAGCGAATTCATCTTCATCCAGATCGCCGCCGGACGGCCGTTCCTGGCGTGCTCGATCTCCCCTTCGATATGCTGCAGGATGCGCGGACGCAACGTATAGGGCGAAACCGCGATCTTCATGCCCTGTTCCGGCTCGCCGTAACCGGTGATGAAGTTGAAGATATTCGCCATATCGTGGGCGATCGCCGGATCGCAGGTGAAGTAGGAAAGGTCGGTATAGATCTTGGCGGTGACCGGATGATAATTGCCGGTGCCGAGGTGGCAATAGGTGCGCAGCTTGCCATCCTCGCGGCGCACGACCATCGACATCTTCGAATGGGTCTTGAGCTCGATGAAGCCGAAGACGACCTGCACGCCGGCGCGCTCCAGGTCACGCGCCCAGCGGATGTTCGCCTCTTCGTCGAAGCGGGCCTTGAGTTCCACCAGTGCCGTAACGGATTTGCCGAGATCGGCTGCGTCGATCAGCGCGCGGACGATCGGGCTGTCGTTCGAGGTGCGGTAAAGCGTCTGCTTTATCGCCAGAACGTCAGGATCCCTAGCAGCCTGGAGAAGGAACTGGACCACCACGTCGAAGGATTCGTAAGGGTGGTGGACGACCATGTCCTTTTCGCGGATCGCGGCGAAACAATCGCCGGCATGTTCGCGGACGCGCTCAGGAAATCGGGCATTGTAGGGCTCGAAGCGAAGATCGTCGCGCGGAGCCTTGCAGATTTCCGAGAGCGTATTGAGCGCCAGCAAGCCGGGCAGAACTGCGATGCGGTTTCCCGGAACGTTCAGCGACTCCACCACGAACTGGCGAAGCTCGAGCGGCATCTCGGAGTCGGTTTCGATGCGGATCACCGAGCCGCGGCGGCGGCGCTTCAGCGCCGTTTCGAAGAAGCGCACCAGATCTTCGGCCTCTTCCTCGACTTCGATATCGCTGTCTCGGATGATGCGGAACGTACCGGAACCCTGCACCTCATATCCGGGGTAGAGCCTGTGAATGAAGATGTTCACCACATCTTCAAGCGTGATGTAGCGAATGACGTTGCTGGCATCCGGCAGGCGGACGAAGCGGTCCAGCGCCGGCGGCAGGCGCAGCAGCGCCGTCATTGGTTCGCGGCCGTTCATGCTCTTCAGCTGCAGCGCGATCGAGAAACCCAGGTTCGGGATGAAGGGGAACGGATGCGCCGGGTCGATAGAGAGCGGCGTCAGGACCGGGAAGATCGCCTGTTCGAACTCGGCGTGGAGCCACTGGCGATCGGCATCGGAAAGGGCAGCCGGCCGGACGATCAGAATATCTTCCTTGGCAAGATATTGCTGCAGGACGGCAAGCGAGGCCTGCTGTTCCATCTGCAGATTGTCGATCTCACGCAGGATGTCGTCGAGCTGCTCGGCGGGTGTCTTGCCGTCGGGCGTGCGCACCAGGATCTTCTCGCGGACCTGGCCTTCGAGGCCGGCGACGCGCACCATGAAGAATTCATCCAGGTTGGCGGCGGAGATGGAAAGGAAACGAACGCGCTCCAGCAGCGGATGGGCGGTGTTCAGCGTCTCCTCAAGGACGCGGCGATTGAACTGCAGCCAGGAAAATTCGCGGTTGATGAAGCGCTCGGGGCTGGTCAGCAGCTCGCTGACGGGAGCTGCGGCCTCCGGGGCTTCCGGGTTGGTGTCCTGATGTTCCGTGAGTGCCGAGTCCATGTTCCACCTACCCTCTTTTTAATCTTGTGCCACGTATATCAGTTTGACGACGGAACTGTGACAGTCGGTGTCAGCTCAATCCGGCTGACCGGAATTGCCCAGTTCATTCAAGACTTCAGCGGCCAGCAGGCGCGTAATCCTCGTGCCTCGCCCCAGTGCCAGCCGGTCCAGCCTGTCGACGATCATCTGCGCCGCGTTGAGTGAACGCTCCATGCGATTAACGATATAAAGGACGAGTTTGTCATCGATATAAAGCTGCCGATCGGCGAAGAGCTTGACGATCACCTGCGACAGCAATTCCTCGTCCGGTTCGCCGATCTCGACCACCGTTGCCGCCTTCAGGCGGGAGCGCAGATCGGGCAGCGTCACCGGCCAGGACATCGGCCAGAGCCGGCTCGTCATCAGAAGGCTGGTGCCGTTTTCACGAACGCTGTTGATGACGTGAAAGAGCTCTGTATCGTCAAAACCGAGGCGATCCACATCCTCGAAGACGACGGGGCCGTTCGCGGCTGCGACCGCGGCATCGGACCCGGCTGCGGGATGGATGTGGACGGCGCCGCACCGCTCACTCCAAATGCTAGCAAGATGCGATTTGCCCGAGCCGACGGGGCCGGCGAGTACAACCACCGGGGACGGCCAGCGCGGCCAGGAATCGACGATCTTCACCGCCGCGTTCAGCGGATCGGCGACGAGCAGGTCGTCACGCCCGTTTGCGGGATCGTGCGTAAAGGCCAAGGCCAGCTGTTCGGCGGCCTTGCGCCTCAAATCAGCGTTCTTTGCGTCGGTCATGTCTAGCTGTTCTCGGGCTTGCCGGCCTTGGCTCTACGTGCCTTGCCCGCTTCCGAGCGTCCGTAATAGAGATCACTCTGAAGGTACCGCGAAAGGGCGAAGCGAACAAGGACGCCGCAGGCGGCAGCCGCAGGCACCGCAATCAACAGGCCGACGAAGCCGAAGAGCGCGCCGAAGGCAAAGAGAGCGAACATCAGCCAGACCGGATGCAGACCGACGCTTTCGCCGACGAGCTTCGGCTGCAGGACGTTGCCCTCGAGGAATTGGCCGGTGAAGAAGACGGCAAGCGTCAGGCCGACCCATATATAGTCGGGCCAGAACTGAACCAGGGCGACGCCGACCGCCAGGATGAGGCCGACCAGCGAGCCGACATAGGGAATGAAGCTGATCACGCCGGCGAAGAGGCCGATCAGCAGGCCGAAGTTCAGCCCGACCAGCGACAGGCCGACGCCGTAATACACGCCGAGGATGATGCAGAGCGAGCCCTGCCCCCGAATGAAGCCGGCGATCGCCTGATCGATCTCATGGGCGATCTGGCGGACGCTGGCGACATGATCGCGCGGGATCCAGTCGTCCACCTTGGCGACCATGCGATCCCAATCGAGCAGGATGTAGAAGGCGACAACCGGCGTGACGACCATCAGCGAGATGATATTGACCAGCGCCTTGCCGGAGCTCCAGATCTGCGCGAACAGCCCGCCGACGAAGCTCAGGCCGTCGGACATGATGCTGGAAAAATTGTCCTTGATGGCTCCGAGCTGGTTGCGGATCCAGTCCGGCAGCACCATCGTCTGCGCCTTGGCGACCAGCTGCTGCACTTGCTGCACATAGGTCGGTATGTGCTGAACGAAATCGTTGAACTGGTTGATGATGATCGGAATGAAGATCGTCAGCGCCAGCGCGAAGATCAGCACGAAGGAGACGAGGATCACCACTGTCGCCATCAGGCGGCTAAGCCCGATCCGCTCCAGCCGGTCGGCGACGGGATCGAGGAAATAGGCGACCGCCATGCCGACGATGAACGGCAGCAGGATCGTGCTGAAGATATAGAGAAAGGCGACGAAGACGACCAGCACGATCACCCAGAACGTGACTTGACGCTTGAGGCTCGCCCCGCTGACCTTTTGCTCCATCATCTTCCCCGTTACTTCCAGCCCGTATGCCGTGTGCTTAGGACATAGGATGATGCCGCAATTATGGTCAAGCCTGAGGCCGGAAATCTCCCTCAGGCAATGGGAAGCGGGGAAAATCGAAGGGTTTGCGGCGCTTGCGCCTTGCATAAAGGCCCCTATCATGCAATGGCGACCCGATCAAAGCCCTGTCATAATGGATGGGCGGCCATCGGAGGCGGAAGCATGAGCCAGTCTGGAAAAAACGGTCTGACCTATAGCGACGCCGGCGTCGATATCGACGCCGGCAACCTGCTGGTCGAAAAGATCAAGCCTGCCGTCCGTTCGACGCGCCGGCCGGGAGCGGATGGCGAGATCGGCGGCTTCGGCGGCCTCTTCGACCTCAAGGCCGCGGGCTTTACCGATCCGGTGCTTGTCGCCGCCAATGACGGCGTCGGCACTAAGCTGAAGATCGCGATCGACGCGAACTATCACGACACCGTCGGCATCGATCTCGTCGCCATGTGCGTCAACGATCTGGTCGTCCAGGGCGCCGAGCCGCTGTTCTTCCTCGATTACTTCGCTACCGGCAAGCTCGACCCCGACCAGGGTGCGGCGATCGTCGGTGGCATTGCCGCGGGCTGCCGCGACGCGGGCTGTGCACTGATCGGGGGCGAGACGGCTGAAATGCCGGGGATGTATTCCGATGGCGATTACGATCTGGCGGGCTTTGCCGTCGGCGCGGCAGAACGCGGCCAACTGCTGCCGTCAGGCGATATTGCCGAAGGCGACATCATTCTCGGCCTCGCCTCGTCAGGCGTTCACTCCAATGGCTTCTCGCTGGTGCGCAAGATCGTCGAGCTTTCCGGCCTCGGCTGGGATGCGCCGGCTCCCTTCGCTGAAGGCAAGGCACTCGGCGAAGCATTGCTGACGCCGACGCGCATCTATGTGAAACCGCTGCTCAAGGCGATCCGCGAAACGCATGCTCTCAAGGCGCTCGCCCACATCACCGGCGGCGGCTTCCCGGAGAATATTCCGCGCGTGCTGCCGAAGCATCTCGCCGCCGAAATCGATCTGGCTGCCGTCACGGTGCCGCCGGTCTTCTCGTGGCTTGCCAAGACGGGTGGCGTCGAGACCAAGGAAATGCTGCGCACCTTCAATTGCGGCATCGGCATGATCGTCGTCGTCGCTGCCGAAAACGTCGAGGCCGTGAAGGCCGCGCTTGAGGCGGAAGGCGAAGCGGTCGTGACGCTCGGCCGCATGATCGCTCGCGAAGAAGGCGCACACGGCACCGTCTACAAGGGCACGCTGGCTCTATGACCACGCCGCGCAAACGCGTCGTCGTCTTCATCTCGGGCGGCGGCTCCAATATGCTGGCTCTTCTGAAAGCCACGAAAGCGGCTGACTTTCCGGCCGAGATTGTCGGCGTCATCTCCGACAAGGCGGAGGCCGGCGGACTGGCAAAGGCTGCGGCGGAAGGCATCGCCACCTTCGCTTTCATGCGCAAGGAATTTGCCAGCAAGGAAACCCATGAAGAGGCGATCCTTTCGCAACTGGAAGCCCTCTCGCCCGACATCATCTGCCTTGCCGGCTATATGCGGCTGCTCTCCGGCCGTTTTATCCAGGCTTACGAGGGCCGGATCATCAATATTCATCCCTCACTTCTGCCGCTTTTCCCCGGCCTCCACACGCATCAGCGCACCATCGACGCCGGCATGCGCATTGCGGGCTGCACCGTACATTTCGTCACCGAAGGCATGGATGAAGGCCCGGTTGTCGGCCAGGCGGCCGTGCCTGTCTTGACCGACGATACCGCCGACAGCCTTGCCGCCCGCGTGCTGACGATCGAGCATCAGCTCTATCCGCAATCGCTGCGGCTGCTGGCGGAAGGCAAGGTCAGGATGGAAGACGGTAAGGCCGTAAGCCTCGCCGAGACATCTGCCGTTCAGGGACGGCAGATCATGTCACTACTTGGTGATACAAACTAGCTTTCAGGCCGCCATCGCCATCAGCGGATGCAGCGTGCCGTCGCTATAGACGATGCGGCCGCCGCGGAAGGTTGCACGGATGCGGTGGACCGAACCGGGCTCGACAGCGACCAGATCGGCAAGCTGACCAACGGCGATTTCGCCGCGATCCGTCAGGCCCGCAGAACGGGCAGCATTGGACGTTGCCGTCGCAACGGCTGCCGGCAGGCCACCGCCGACGACATCCGCTATCTTGAAGATCGCCGGCACGAAGGCTGCCGGGTGATAATCGGCCGCGATGATGCCGAGCAGACCGGAGCGGGCCGCATCCAGAGCGCTGAGATTGCCGGACATGGACTGGCCGCGCAGCGCATTCGGCGCGCCCATCAACGTCCAGAGACCACGGCGGCAAGCTTCCTCGGCAGCCGGTCCCGTCACCGGAAACTCGCTGATCGTCACGCCGAGGTCGTGCATCGCCGCCACCTTCTCGGCGCTGTCGTCGTCATGCGAAGCCAGGGACAGCTTGTGTTTCAGCGATAACCCGACCACGTCATGCAGCTTGCGTTCGATCTCCGGGTCTTGGCGCTGTGCGATGCGTTTTGCGACGACTTCCTCAGCCGCCTCGCGCGACATGGAGCGGCGCTCGGACATGCTGCGGATATAGCTTTCGATGTCGTTGTACTGCCCCTGCCCCGGCGTGTGATCGGTGAGCGAGACCATGTCGACGGAGCCCTCCTCCAGCAGCCGCTCCAAGGTCGGAGCCGCGCCGAGATTGGTGATTTCGTAGCGTGCATGGACGCGATGGTCGATCAGAAGCTCGTCGCGCAGGTTGCCGATACCCCGGATAACAGCCGAGGTGGTTTCCAGTGAGCGGACGTGGCCGTAGACGCTTTCGGTCGCGAAGGAGAGCGCGGCGAAGGCGGTGGTAACGCCGGCCGCCGCCAGTTTCTTGTCGAGTTCGTGAATGCCGAAATCGATCGGCATCATGGCATTCGGCCGCGGTGCGATCTCTCGCTCCACCATGTCGCAATGCAGGTCGACGAAGCCCGGCATCAGCAAACGGCCGCCGCCGTCGAAGGTCGGCTGCTCCACCAGCTCCGAGCGGATTTCGGCAATCACGCCGTCCTCGATGCGCACCGCGCCTCCCTCGACGACTTCATTGGGAAGAACGAGCGTGAAATTGCTGAGCCACATAGGCTTTCTCCTGAAACAGCGTCAATGATCAAAGGAGGCTTGGAAACATTCGAATGTTTCCGGCCAGCACGCCCCGGTAAGCTTGATTCGTGACATTGTGATGAATGGGGAGCAGAATTTCCACAAAGCTTCTCCCACGCAGCAGCCTACTTCAGGCTGGCGACATTCAAAACCGTCCATTGCAGCAGCATGATTGTCTTGGCGTCGTAAATATCGCCCTTCTCGATCATCGCCATTGCGTCGGACAGCCGAACTTCCAGAACTTCGATATCCTCATGTTCTTCCGCAAGCCCGCCACCATCGGCAACACGGTCGGACGTATCGATCACAGCCGCGAAGAAATGGATGATCTCCGTCACGGCTCCCGGTGAGGTCATCGCCTTGAACAGGAAGCGGACGTCGCGCACGCGAAAGCCGGTCTCTTCCATGGCTTCGCGGCGGATCGCCGCTTCCGGATCGTCACCATCGAGCAGGCCGGCGGGCACTTCGATCATTCTCTCCGCCAGGCCGACAAGCTGCGACGGCAGGCGATATTGCCGGACCAGCACCACTGTTTCATGGCTGGGATCATAGAGCAGGATGCAGGCGGCCGGCGTGCGATGATAGACTTCGCGCTTCAGCCGATGCTGCTTGCCCTGCGAATCCGTGTAATCGACCTCAAAAGTGCTGAGCCGCGTCCATTGATCCGCCAGCGTCTTTTCGCTGACGATTTCGGCTTTCGCCTTGTCAAATTTACTCATGCCACGTCCTTGCGAAGCCATACCTTGTTGTCGTGGACAGCCGCGCCGCCATAGGGCGCGACCGGGTCGGCGCCGGTGAGCACGTTGATACCCTCGCCGTCGACATGGGCCTTGTTCGGCCAAAGACCTTCGGCGATCAGCACGCCCGGTTTCACTTCCGTCGTCACGCGCGCATGCAGGCGGATATCACCGCGGCCATTGCCAATGCGGATCAGTTCGCCATGGATGATCTCGAATGTTTCGGCGTCGGCCGGATTGATCATCACTTCGGGACGCCCTTCCTTCTGCCGCGACGTCTTCGTTTCCGAGAAACTCGAATTCAGGAAATTGCGCGAAGGCGAGGTCGCAAGCCGGAACGGATGCTCGGGATCGGCCACCTCGATGACATCGACCTGATCCGGAAACTCCGGCAGCTCGATATGCGGCCCAAGCAACCCGACCGACGCGGGCGGGCGGTTCGGCGCCGGCTGGTTGACCCAATCCGGACGGAAGCGGAACTTGCCGTCGGGATGGGCGAAACCATTGATAAAATGCGCTTCCTCGAAGTCAGGCTGGCGGTCGAACCATTTGTGTTCGAGGAAATAATCGTAATCCGGCAGGCCGCTCCTCGACAAAACCCGATCGATCATCTCGCGGGCGGAGAAGCCGAAGCCGGGGCGATCCGCGACGCCGAGGCGTTTGCCGAGCTCCTCGATCACAAAGAGATTGCTGCGCACCGTCGGCGGCGGCTCGACGAGCTTCGGGCCGAGGAGAATGTGGTTCTGTCCGCCGGCGCGATAGATGTCGTCATGCTCCACGAACATGGTGGCGGGGATGACGATATCGGCCATCTCGGCCGTATCAGTCATGAACTGCTCGTGCACGGCGACGAAGAGGTCGGAGCGGGCAAAGCCGCGCTTCACCAGCCGCTGTTCGGGCGCAATGTTCACTGGATTGGTGTTCTGGATCAGCATGGCGGTCACCGGGCCGCGATGGCGCAGCGCCACGGCATCGCCGGTCAAGGCGCGGCCGATCTGCGACTGGTCGATCATGCGGATATCATGATCCTTCATGGCGCGGCCGGTCAGTTCGCTCGCATCCATGCGGAAGATATCGCTGTTTGAATGAAAGGCTCCGCCGCCCTCATATTGCCAGGAGCCGAGGACCGTGGCGACCGACGCGGCCGCATGCATGGCAATCGCGCCGTTGCGCTGGCGGGTGAAGCCATAGCCGAGACGGAAGTAAGTCTTCTTCGTCGTCCCCACGAGCTTGGCGAAGGCTTCGATCTCGTCGACCGAAAGGCCGGTGATTTCTGCCGCCCATGCCGGGGTCTTCGACTTCAGATGCTCTTCCAGGCCGGCGGGATCGTCGGCATATTTTGCCATATAGGCGCGATCGGCATAACCGTCGCGAAAGGCGATGTGCATGACGGCGCAGGCAAGGGCCGCATCCGTGCCCGGCTTGACGATCAGCGCCATATCGGCCTGCTTCATTGTCGGATTGTCGTAGATGTCAACGACGACGATCTTGGCACCGCGTTCCTTGCGGGACTTTACCGCGTGGGTCATGACGTTGACCTGGGTCGCCACAGCATTGGTGCCCCAGATGACGACGCAATCCGTGCGGCCCATCTCGCGGGGATCGGGGCCTCGCAGCACGCCCGTCGCCATGGTGAAGCCGGTCCAGGCCGGATTGGTGCAGATCGACGAGAAGAAGCCGGAATAGCGCTTGGCATGGCGCAGGCGCTCGATGGAATCGCGCTGCACCCAGCCCATCGTGCCGGCATAGAAATAGGGCCAGATCGCCTCGCTGCCATCTCTGGCTTCGGCCTTGACGAAGGCGTCGGCGATCTCGTCGAGCGCCGCGTCCCACGAGACTTCCTGCCAGCGTCCCTCGCCCTTGGCGCCTGCTCGGCGCAGCGGCTTCATCAGCCGATCGGGATGGTAGAGCCGCTCGGCGTAACGCGCGACCTTGGCGCAGATGACACCAGACGTGTAGGAATGATCATTGGCGCCGCGAACGCGGCCGATCCTGCCGTCCTCAGTCAGATCGACCTCCAGGGCGCAGGTGGAAGGACAGTCATGCGGACAGGCCGTGTGGCCGATGCGCGATTTGGCTTGGATGGGGGTCGCAATGTTCATGATGTTTGTATATTTCAAGCGATGCGCGGCCACTAGAGACAATCCGGCCCATCTCAACAATTCATGCGGACTTCACCGACAATGAACTATCGGCACATCTATCACGCGGGCAATTTTGCCGATGTCTTGAAACACGCTATCCTCGCGCGCCTCGTCCGCTACATGCAGAACAAGGACAAGGCATTTCGCGTTCTCGACACGCATGCCGGCATCGGGCTCTACGATCTTTCCTCCGAGGAAGCGCAGAAGACCGGCGAATGGCGCGACGGCATCGGCAGGGTGCTGGAGGCGGAACTCGTGCCGCAGGTGGCCGATCTGCTGGAACCCTATCTTACCGCCGTCCGCGAGCTGAACCCCGAAGGCGGCGTCAGGCTCTATCCCGGCTCGCCGAAGCTTGCCCGCATGCTGTTCCGCCCGCAGGACCGGCTTTCGGCGATGGAACTGCATCCGGACGACTTCCAGCGGCTGCACCGCCTTTTCGAGGGCGACCACCACGCTCGTATCACCGAGCTCGACGGCTGGCTGGCGTTGGGAGCACATCTGCCGCCGAAGGAAAAGCGCGGCATCGTGCTCGTCGATCCACCGTTCGAAGAGGAAGGCGAATATGAGCGGCTGATCGACGGCCTGGCGAAGGCCTGGCGCCGCTTCCCCGGCGGCACCTACTGCCTATGGTATCCGATCAAGAAGGATGCGCCGATCAAGCCGTTTCACGAGGCCTTACAGGCGCTGGAAATCCCGAAAATGCTCTGCGCCGAGTTGACGGTCAAAAGTGATCGCGGCTTCACCGGGCTCACCGGTTCCGGCCTCATCATCGTCAACCCGCCCTTTACGCTGAAGGACGAGTTGCATGCGCTGCTGCCTGCCTTGAAGGATATTCTGGCGCAGGACCGCTTCGCCTCGCAGCGCGCATTCTGGCTGCGCGGCGAACATTGAGATTTTTCAGACATACCCCACAGGTGATTTCATGAGACTTCTTTGCTCGTCCACCTCCCCCTTCTCCAGCAAGGTGCGCATGGCAGCGCGCCATCTCGGCATCAAGCTGGAGGAAATCCACGTCGACACCAATGCCGGGCCGACGCTCCTCATCGACAACAATCCGCTCGGCAAGATCCCGACTTTGCTGACCGACGAGGGCGCCATTTTCGACAGCCGCGCCATCATGCATTATTTCGATCGTCGCGAAGGCGGGCTCTATCCGTCGAAGAAGGGCAAGCGCACCGAAATCGAGATTCTGGAGGCCTTGATCGATGGTACCAACGAGTGCCTGCTCTCGATCGTCTACGAGCGCCGCTTTCGCGAGATGGAAAAGCAGCATCAGCCCTGGATCGACCGGCAGTGGATGAAGGTCAGCCGCGCCCTCACCCATCTCGACGCCGAGCCGCCGAAGATCGGCAAGAAGCTGCATGCGGGTCACTTCGCGCTTGCCGCCCTCGTCGGCTATCTGCAGCTCCGCTTCGAAGGGCAATGGGAAGCGGACCACGCGGGCTTGATTGACTGGGCACATAAGTTCGAAAAGCATTTCCCTGATTTTCCGGCGATGAAGCCGCAGGTCTGACGCCATCGGGCTTAGCTGCGACGGGAACCTTCGTTCCTGACGAAATCGACGAAGGCACGCAAAGCCGTCGGTAGTTGCCGGCGGCTCGGGTAATAGAGGAAGAAGCCCGGATAGTAGGGGCACCAGTCCTCCAGCACGCGGATCAGCCGGCCATCCTCCAGAGCCGGCAACGCGTGATCCTCAAACAGGAAGGCAAGACCGGAGCCATTGATGGCGGCATCCCGCATTATGTCGAGATCGCCAAGCGTCAGCGGCCCCTGTACGTCGATCTCCAGCTCGATGCCCCCGCGTTCGAACTCCCAGCGATAATAGGTGCCGCTCGCGAAACGGTAGCGGATGCAGGGGTGATCTTTCAGATCATGGGGCGTGACCGGTTTGGGGAAGCGCTGAAAATATTCGGGCGAGCCGACGATCGCCGTCCGCTGGCGGGGACCGATGGCAATCGCGATCATATCGGCGGCGATTCTTTCACCGAATCTTATCCCGGCGTCGAAACCGGCAGAGACCGTGTCCACGAGTGCATCGTCCACTACGATTTCCACTTCAATGGCCGGGTAAGCCTTCAGGAACCGTGACACGATCGGCAGCAACACCATCTTGGCGGCGGGGCGCGGGGCATTGATGCGCAGCTTGCCGTAGGGCTGGCTTCGGAATTTATCGAGATCATCGAGCGCATCGTCGATATCGAGGAAAGCCGGGCGGATGCGGTCAAACAGGCGCTCGCCGGCCTCCGTCAGCCCGACGCCGCGGGTGGTGCGATTGACCAGCCGCACATCCAGCCGCTCCTCGATCGCCCGCAGCGAATGGCTGAGCGCGGAGGCGGTCACGCCGAGTTCCACCGCCGCCTTGCGAAAGCTGCGGTGTTGCGCAATCGCCAGGAAGATCGCCAGATCGGTCGAACGGATGCGTCGCATTGATGAGATTTTCTCAGCACTTTATGGAATAGAAAGTAGATTATCTCAACGGTGCCATCAAGCTACCTTTCTCCTGCAAACGAATTCCACCCACGGAATTACTAACCTACGAAGGAGAAAGTCATGCGTGTTTGGTTCATTACAGGTGCTTCCCGCGGCTTCGGCGCCCTCATCGCCCAGGAAGCCCTCACCGCCGGCGACGCCGTCGTTGCAACCGCCCGTAACCCCGCCGGCCTGGCGGAAAAGTTCGGCAATCACCCGAACCTCCTGCCCGTCGCCCTCGACGTTTCGAACGAGACGCAGGCCCATGAAGCCGCCGCGGCAGCCGTCAGGCGCTTCGGCAAGATCGATATCTTGGCCAACAATGCCGGCTACGGGCTGCTGGGTGCGGTGGAAGAGGCAACCGCCGAGGAGATCGAGAAGCTCTATGCGACCAATGTCTTCGGCCTACTGAAGGTGACCCGCGCCGTCCTGCCGCATATGCGCCGGCAGCGCTCGGGCCATGTGATCAACATGTCCTCGGTCGGCGGTTATCAGAGCTTTGCCGGTTGGGGCGTCTATTGCTCGACAAAGTTCGCCATCGAAGGTCTGTCCGAGGCAATGGCGGCGGAACTGCCGCCGCTCGGTATCAAGGTTACCGTCGTCGAACCCGGTTTCTTCCGGACCGACTTCCTTGACGAAAGCTCGCTCGCCGTCAGCCCGAGCTCGATTGCCGACTACAAGGACACACCGGCAGGCGCGATGCGCGATTTCGCCGCCGGCCACAATCACGGCCAGCCCGGCGATCCCAAACGGCTTGCAAAATCGATGATCACGCTTGCACATTCGGCCAACCCGCCGCTGCGCATGCCCTTCGGCTCCGATACGGTCGGCGCGATCGAGGCCAAGAATGACTATGTCGCCAGGGAATTGGCCGACTGGCGCGAACTGGCCGTCTCGACGGACTTCCCGAAGGACTTCGCTTAAACAGTCAGCACCATGAAACGGAAAAAGCCGGGGCGCAAACCCCGGCTTTTTCTTCATTCAATGCCGTCAAATGATTAGAACTTGACGCCGATACCAACCTTGACGCTCTGCTCGTCGTAGCCACGCGAAAAGTTGCCGGAGTCGAGGTTGAAGGTCTTCTTGCCGTAGTCCGTGTAACGGTACTCGAGACGAGCCGTGATGTTGTTGGTGATGAAGGTTTCAGCACCTGCACCAACCGTGTAGCCAACAGCCGTCTTGCTGTCAGACGAGGTGTCGTCGGAGAGCTTGTTCTGGCCGATTGCCAGACCGGCCGTGCCGTACAGCATGAACGGGTTGAAATCGTAACCGAGGCGGCCGCGAACCGAGCCGTTGACGCCGTTCTTGGCGGTCAGGCCGTTGCGGGTCGCGTCGGCGCCGGAGTAGCCGAGGTCAGCTTCAACACCATATACGATCTGGCCCTGCTGCCAGTTGTAGCCGGTGAAGGCCTGGCCACCGAAGCCGTAGGCGTTGCCGTTGCGGGTGAAGTGACCTTTGTGCCAGTCGCCAGCGCCACCGATGTAGAAGCCGGACCAATTGTTGATGGCCGGAGCTGCTTCCTGAGCGACGGGCGGCTGCGGAATCTGCTCAACAGCGTCAGCAGCCTGAGCTGCGGTGTAACCGCCGAGAGCGAAAGCGGAGACCATAAGGGTCGTGATAAGAGTACGCATACTTTTCTCCTTTCAGTCCCGTGTGCCCCGCTTACTGTCCTAGACTTCGAAGCGCCACGAGCAATTAAAAAATATCCCTCCCGGATCGAGGTTGAAATTGGAATGCAAATGAGGAATTGGAAGAGCCAAAATATGATATCATTGTGGCACAGACATGGCTGAATTTCGATGTTGCTTCATCGCAACAGAGGAATTGTTAACCATAACCAATGGTTAAAGCGTGTATACTTATTTTAATCTAAATATATCTCAAGCTTTACATAAGAAGCCTCAAAGAGCGTCATTTGCTCATGCATCTTTTCATATGGTGTATCGACGCCCTATATGAGCGTCGAACGGATAACGACGAGCAAAAGGCAATCTCTTGAGCCAGGAAAAACTACGCACGGCGTTGATAACGGGCGCTTCCAAAAGAATAGGCAGGGCAATTGCCGAGGATTTGTCGGCTAACGGCTTTGCGGTGGCGCTGCATGCCAATCAATCCCTTGCCGAGGCGGCGGAGATTGTGGCGAAATTGCAGCAAATGGGCCGAAAGGCGATTGCGATCAAGGCCGATCTGCAAGATTTGGCCGAAACGTCAACCCTTGTCGAAAGGGCCACGGATGCCCTCGGCCCGCTCGATCTCCTGGTCAACAATGCGTCCGCCTTCCTCGGCGATTCCGCCTATCGTTTCGATGCGGAAGCCTTCGAGGCGCATTTCGCGGTGCATGTTCGCGCGCCTTCGATCCTGGCGGCCGATTTCGTGCGGCAGCTTCCCGAACCGCATCCGGGACTGATCGTCAACATGGTCGACCAGCGGGTCTGGGCGCTCAATCCGCGCTTCTATTCCTATACGCTGTCGAAGGCAGCGCTTTGGACGGCGACACAGACGATGGCGCAGAGTTTCGCACCCCGCATCCGCGTCAATGCCATCGGCCCGGGACCGACAGTGCGCAGCGTGCGGCAGAGCGAAGAGGACTTTCAAGCACAGATCGACGGCCTCATATTAAAGGCGGCGCCGGGGCTCGAAGAATTCGGCCGGACCATCCGCTTTCTTTTTGACACGCCCTCGATCACGGGCCAAATGATAGCGCTCGATGGCGGCCAGCACCTTGCCTGGGAAACGCCAGACGTGTCGGAGAGTGCGGAATGAACGGAAGAAAGCTGCCCGATGGCGGCATTCTCTACGACGAATCAGACGATATCGAAGACGACATCGAGGTGGAGGGCGATGCCGCCGCCTCCCCTGTTGCGCCCGTCGACTGGAACGAGGGCGGCAAAAACGAGACCGGGCTTCGCGGCGCCGAGTTGATTGCCGAATTCGTCAAGCGGCTGCCGAACAATCCCGGCGTCTACCGTATGTTCAACGAGGGTGGTGACGTGCTCTACGTTGGCAAGGCACGCAGCCTGAAGAAGCGCGTCTCCAACTATGCCTTGGGCAAGGTCCATTCCAACCGCATCGCCCGCATGGTGCGCGAAACCGCCAATATGGAATTCGTCACCACGCGCACGGAGACGGAAGCGCTGCTGCTGGAAGCGAATCTGATCAAGCGTTTGCGCCCGCGCTTCAACGTCCTGCTGCGCGACGACAAATCCTTCCCCTATATCCTCATCACGGGCGATCATCGCGCGCCGGCGATCTTCAAGCATCGCGGCGCCCGCGCGCGCAAGGGTGAGTATTTCGGCCCATTCGCATCAGCCGGCGCCGTCGGCCGCACCATCAATTCGCTGCAGCGCGCCTTCCTGATCCGCACCTGTACCGATAGCGTCTTCGAGACGCGCACGCGGCCCTGCCTTCTCTATCAGATCAAGCGCTGTTCCGGACCCTGCACGCATGAGATCAGCGATGCGGGTTACGGCGAACTGGTGCAGGAGGCAAAGGACTTCCTTTCGGGCAAAAGCCAGAACGTCAAGGCCCACATGGCCGAGGCGATGAACGCCGCCGCCGAGGATCTGGATTTCGAGCGCGCTGCTATTTTCCGCGACCGTCTGGCGGCGCTGTCGCATGTGCAGAGCCATCAGGGCATCAATCCCGCCGGCGTCGAAGAGGCCGATGTCTTCGCCATCCACCACGAGGGCGGCATTTCCTGCATCCAGGTCTTCTTCTTCCGCACAGGCCAGAACTGGGGCAATCGCGCCTATTTCCCGAAAGCCGACCCGTCGCTCTCGGGGGCCGAGGTGCTGAACGCCTTCCTGGCGCAGTTTTATGACGACAAGCCGGTGCCGCGGCAGATCCTGTTGTCGGAGACGATCGAGGAAATCGAGCTGCTGGCGGCGGCCCTCAGCGAGAAGGCCAGCCACAAGGTTGCGATCCTCGTGCCGCAACGCGGCGAGAAGCGCGATCTGGTCGAACACGTCATCGCCAATGCCCGCGAGGCGCATGGCCGCAAGCTTGCGGAAACCGCTTCGCAATCTCGGCTGCTCGAAGGCTTCAAGGAAACGTTCAAGCTTCCCTACGTGCCGCAGCGCATCGAGATCTACGACAACTCCCATATCATGGGCACGAATGCGGTCGGCGGCATGGTTGTCGCCGGGCCAGAAGGCTTCGTGAAAAACCAGTATCGCAAGTTCAACATCAAATCGACCGACATCACGCCGGGCGACGACTTCGGCATGATGCGCGAGGTCATGACCCGCCGCTTCTCCCGGCTATTGAAGGAAGAAGGCAAGCCTGACCGCTCAGCTGCAGCCGACGCGACCGTGGATGCCGCCGATCGCCCCTTCCCGGCCTGGCCCGATATCATCCTCATCGACGGCGGCCAGGGGCAGATGACGGCGGTGCGCGCCATTCTCGAGGAGCTCGGGATCACCGACAGCGTCATCGCCATCGGCGTTGCCAAGGGCGTCGATCGCGATGCCGGGCGCGAGCGCTTCTTCGCCCCTTCGCGCGAAAGCTTCACGCTGCCGCCGCGCGACCCCGTACTCTATTTCATCCAGCGCCTGCGCGACGAGGCACACCGCTTCGCCATCGGTTCGCACCGAGCCCGCCGCAAGAAGGAGATGGTCAAAAACCCGCTGGACGAGATCGGCGGCATCGGTCCTTCGCGCAAGCGCGCATTGCTGCAGCATTTCGGTACCGCGAAAGCCGTTTCGCGCGCCGGCCTCTCGGATCTGATGGCAGTGGAAGGCATCTCCGAAGCCGTGGCGCGGCAGGTCTACAACCATTTTCATGAGGACGCCGCGAAATAGAAAAAGCTGGTCGCAAATTCCACGCAATAGCGGTGAAAAAACAGAAACAATATTGACGATAAGGTTGCCAAACCATCATCTAGGACTTGGTCCCAAAAAGTGCGAAGCGGTTTTTGGAGAAGATCAAGACAATCAAATGCCCGGAGTACGATGAGACCGAAACGGAAACTCATCGCGGTCCGCCGAGATAACCGAAACGAAACGATTTCCATGGCTTCGCGCGCTTACAGCATCCCCAATCTGCTCACCTACGGCCGCATTCTCTGCGTACCCCTGATCGTTCTTTGCTTTTTCATCGAAGGCAAACTCGAAGGCTCCGATTTCGCGCGATGGATCGCGCTCTGGATCTTCGTCATCGCCTCGATCACCGATTTCCTCGACGGTTATCTCGCGCGGATCTGGAACCAGACCTCGAATATCGGCCGCATGCTCGACCCGATCGCCGACAAGCTGCTGGTCTCGGCGATCCTGCTGCTGGTGGCCGCCGACGGCACGATCGCCGGCTGGTCGCTCTGGGCTGCGATCATCATCCTCTGCCGCGAAATCCTGGTCTCGGGCCTGCGCGAATATATGGCCGGGCTGAAGGTGAGCGTTCCCGTGACGCGGATCGCGAAATGGAAGACGACCGCCCAGCTCGTGGCCATCGCCTTCCTTCTGGCTGGGCCGGCAGGCGACAAGGTGCTACCCTATACGACGGAGATGGGCATCGTCCTGCTTTGGGTCGCAGCACTGCTGACCATCTACACCGGCTACGACTATTTCCGGGCCGGGCTGAAGCATGTCGTGGATGAGGAATGATGACGAAACTCGTCTATTTCGCCTGGGTGCGTGAACGGATCGGCAAAGCGGAAGAGGAGATTTCCCTTCCCGCCGATGTCGTCACCGTCGGCGATCTTCTCGGTCATTTGAAGGGCTTGGGCGAGGAATACGAGGCAGCGCTTCAATTCCCCGAGGCGATCCGCGTCGCTGTCGATATGGAACACGCCGATCACGACGAGCCCATCGCCGGAGCGCGGGAGATCGGGCTCTTCCCGCCGATGACGGGGGGGTGAGGAGCGGTCGGGCGACGGCCCGAGCAATCGATCCAGTGAATCGATTGCAGCGACGAACGCCTTGAGCCAAAGCGAAGGGCTGGAAGGTCCTCAGCCTGATTGCGAGGACGATCGAGGAAATTGCGATGATTTCACCATTCGTCAAAGTTCAGCGCGAGGATTTCGATCTCCAGGCGGAGATCGACCGGCTGACCGACGGGCGGCACGACATCGGCGCGGTCGTGACCTTCTCCGGTCTCTGCCGCGATGAAGGCGGCGCGCTTGGTGCGCTGGAACTCGAACATTATCCCGGCATGGCGGAGGCAGAGATCACCCGCATCGCCAGCCTCGCCATCGAACGCTTCGAGCTTCTTGGCCTCACCGCCATCCATCGCTACGGCAAGATCGCACCCGGCGAGAACATCGTTCTCGTCATCGCCGCCGCACCCCATCGCCAGGCCGCCTTCGACGGCGCCAATTTCGTCATGGATTTCCTGAAAACCTCCGCGCCCTTCTGGAAGAAGGAGCATGGCAGGGATGGCGCGCAAGGCGGCTGGGTTTCCGCCAAGGATGCCGACGATGCGGCGCGGGACAAATGGACCGGCAATAAATAGGTTTAAGGCACGACGCGCTCTCGCCGGCTCAAGACCAGCAGCAGTACAAGCAGCGAGAAGATGACGAAATCGCGCCACAGGAACGGGCCGTAGGCACCCCACATGGTTTCGGTGAGGCCGAGGAGTGCTGCTCCAGCTGCCGACTTCAGCGGATCGGAATAACCGCCGACCGCCGCGATCATCAGCACCTTGAGCCCGAACATCAGCCCTGCCCCGAAATCCATCGTTCCGTAGTAGGAGGTGGCGAGTAGGCCGCAGATGGTCGCGACCAAGGCAGAGGCAACATAGGCCAGCAGGAAGACGCGGTTGGCGCTGGCGCCGCAAAGTTCGGCGGCAAGAGCGTCGTCGGTCACCGCCCGCCAGATGCGGCCCCATCCCGTGCATTTCAGGAGGTAGGCGCCTGCGAGAATGACGAGAATCATCAGGGCGGTATTGAGCAACTGAATTTCGGTAAGCGTCACACGGAAATCGCCGCTATCCCAGAAGACGATCGCACCGTTCAGAAAAGGCGGCAGCCAGATGCCGCGCGTGTTGGAGGCCAGCCGCGCGGTTTCCATCAGGATGATCATCATGCCGAGTGCTGCAACGATCACGGTATTCGGAGACTTGCGCGACAGCGGCAGCATGATCGCGCGGCCGATGAGAAGGCTGCTGCCGAGCGTGTAGCCGACGGCGACAACCGCACCGAAAGCAAAGGCCGCCGGCAGGATCAGATACATTTTCGTGTAGCCGACATCGGTAAAGAGCACGAGCATCTGGCCGGCAAAGGCGAACAGCGCGCCATAGGTGATATCGGCCCGCTTCATGACCCCGAACGCAATGGAATAACCGAAGGCCAGCGCCGCATAGAGTGCAGCGAGCGGAACGGCATTCGCCAATTGCTGCAGAAGATAGGCCATTCACCCCTCCGAGGAACGAGCAAATAGTAACTGGCAAAATGATTTTTACCAGTTATAATTTTCGCCATGAGCTTTTCCTGGACCCCACATCGCTTTTCAGGCGGCGCACTTGCGCTCGATGTCGCCAACAGCGTCATCCTGCGCCATGACGACGAGCGCCGGATCGACCGTTTTGAAGCGCATGGACAGATGGAGAGCTTTCCGAAGGCAGCCGTGAATTTCTGCGCCGAGCGGGCGCTCTTCGGCAATATCCTGCCGGTGAAACAGGAGAACAAGGACGACTTCATCGGATTGCGCGAAGCGATCGACCGCTATTTTCGGGCCCGCGTGCTGGACGGCGCCGCCGACACGCTGCTCGCGGACCTGCTGGAGGCGCTGGCGAAAGTGATGAGGCGAGCCTCGGCCGATGGGCTAGATGCAGCGACCGTGCACTCGACACTGCGGCTCATTGCCATGCCCGATCCGGAGCGAATGAAAATATGCCGCAACTGCGGCTGGCTCTTCATCGACCGCAGCAAGAACAAGAGCCGCGCCTGGTGCGACATGGCGGTCTGCGGCAACCGCGCCAAGGCAAGCCGGCACTACCGGCGCAAGAAGGAGGAGACTGCGCCATGACAACGCGAAAGATCATGCTGACAACGATGAGCATTGGGATAATCGCCGGCCTGTCGCTGGCCGGCTGCCAGAGGAAAGACGATGAAGGCCCTACCCAGCTCACCGGCCGCCTCTTCGTGTTCAACTACCGCGTGGCGAGCGCGAGCTACATGATCACGCTGAAGAAGATCGCTCCGATCCCGGAGGGAACGACAGCCGTTGCGGAATTCGAAAATCCGGCCGGCGGCGATCCGCTTGTCGTCAACCAGAAGATCTATACCTTCTGGGACAAGATCACGCTGGAAAGCCCGGACCTGCGCTGTGTGCGCAAGGACCGCCCCTATTCCGTCTCGATCAAGCTGGTGGACGCCGGCGACAAGACGATCCAGACAATCAAGACCGAAGTCAAATCCGACCTCGACCAGACGGTGCTGCCGACGAAGCCGCTCGTGGTCGGCCCTGTCTATACCGCCAACCCGGATGTTTTCAAGGGTGACGGCAGCGCCGATTACGGGCATGATGCCGCCTGCCCGGCGTGAAAAAAGCCGGGATGATCTCCCGGCTTTCATGAATCAATTCAAATCGTTCAGCACCAAAGCTGAGAGGCCGATTCAGCCGACGATTTCGGTTTCCGAGAACCAGTAGGCGATTTCGACGGCAGCCGTTTCCGGAGCGTCCGAGCCGTGAACGGAGTTTTCGCCGATCGAAAGCGCGAAGGTCTTGCGGATGGTGCCTTCGTCAGCGTTTGCCGGGTTGGTCGCGCCCATGATTTCGCGGTTCTTCAGGATGGCGTTTTCGCCTTCCAGGACCTGAACGATGGTCGGGCCGGAAGTCATGCCTTCGACGAGTTCACCGAAGAAGGGACGTTCCTTGTGCACGGCGTAGAAGCCTTCGGCTTCGCGCTTGCTCATCCAGACGCGCTTGGAGGCGATGACACGCAGGCCGTTGTCTTCAAAAACCTTGGTGATGGCGCCGGTCAGGTTGCGCTTCGTCGCATCCGGCTTGATCATCGAGAAAGTACGTTCAATCGCCATGGGTCCATTCCTTGTAATTCAGAGAAAAGTGGGCGGTGTTTACCTGCCCCAAAGCCCGAAAACAAGGGGGATCGGCCAATTTCACGCCGCCGTCACAGTCCGAGCGCCCGATTCGCAATTATCGAGGGCAGCGAAACGGCGGCTCAGTGGTGGACTTCGCGCATAGCATCATCATGACCACGGAGGAGAAGCATATGCTCAGACATTTCGGAATGCTCGCGGATTACAATCGTTGGGCCAATGTTCAGGTCTATGATGCAGCCGCCCAACTCAGTGATGCGGAATTTCACGAAGATCGCGGCGCTTTCTTCGGTTCGCTCCACGGAACGCTGAACCATCTGCTGGTGGCGGACCGGCTGTGGATGCATCGCTTCAACGGTACGGGCGAACCGCCCGCCGCTCTCGGGGTCGTTTTGCATGAGGATCTCGCAGGGCTTCGGGCGGCGCGCGAGGCGGAGGATCGGCGCATTATGGACTGGGTCGACACGCTCGATGCCGCTGCCCTTGCCGCTGACGTCACCTATACGTCCGTCCTCAGACCCGGCGCTATCATCCACCCTCTTCATCTGGCAATCGCCCATATGTTCAACCACCACACCCATCACCGCGGCCAATGCCATATGATCCTGACCTCGATGGGCAAGCCGTCACTGGTGCTGGACCTCTTGCACTTCCAGCGCAGCGAGGGGCAGCAGTGGATGTAGCAAGAGGCAAACTTACAATTCCCGCCTTCGCCCAGGCGTTGACCACATGCCTCATTTTGTTGCGCTGTGACGAGGATCGGCCGTTTTGTTCATGTTCCCTTAACCTGCGAACCTGCAGATTGATGAGATATATCAGCTTACGGTCATAGGCAGGCATGAAGAACTCGCACAAAAGCGTTTCGGCATATTCCATCGATGATGATGAAACGGAAACCGAGCTTGAGGTCATCGGCCGCTTCATGACGCGGCTGAAGGTGAAGAACCTGCCGCGCAACTATCAGCTCTTCCATGAAGCGCTCTATGGCCAGGACCGCTGTCTTGCAGAAGAGATCGAGGCGCTTGGCCCCCTTCCCTCGCAAAGTAGGCTCGACGAGATTGGCCTGAAGCATCGCCTGGTCAGCCATTGCGGACTGGTCGCGCGCAAATCAGAAAGCGATGCGGCCGAAATGCTGCGCGAAGTCGCGGATCAGCTCGCCAAGGGGCTGATGCAGAAGCAGCATTTTTCTCGCGAGATCGAAGCCGCCCCGCATGGCAGTGCTGCCCTCGACAGCCTCAATGCCTCGCTCAGCAACCTCATGCTCTACGAAACGGAGCTGACCGAGCGGCTGCGCAACTGCGCCAACCTCTCGAAGCCCTCGCAAAAGGCCGACGCCTAAGCGCCTTCGCGCTCTTGCCTTCGGCGCAGAGTTCGGCCAAAACCGCGCCATGATTTCGATTTCAGACCTTTCCGCCCGCATTGCCGGCCGCCTTCTCATCGACCATGCCAACGTGACGCTTCCGGCGGGCGCGAAGGCGGGTCTCGTCGGCAAGAATGGCGCGGGCAAGTCCACGCTGTTCAGGATCATCACCGGCGATCTCGCCGCCGAAAGCGGTTCGGCTTCGATCCCGCGCAATGCCCGCATCGGCCAGGTCGCGCAGGAGGCTCCCGGCACCGAGGATCCGCTGATCGATATCGTGCTTGCGGCCGACAAGGAACGTTCCGCGTTGCTCGCGGAGGCCGAAACAGCAACCGATCCGCATCGTATCGCCGATATCCAGACCCGGCTTGCCGATATCGGCGCGCATTCGGCCGAAGCGCGCGCGGCTAGCATCCTTGCCGGCCTCGGTTTCGACCACGAGGCGCAGAAGCGTCCTGCCTCCTCCTTCTCGGGCGGCTGGCGCATGCGCGTCGCCCTTGCCGCCGTCTTGTTTTCCGAGCCGGATCTCCTGCTGCTCGACGAACCGACGAACTATCTCGATCTCGAAGGCACGCTATGGCTCGAGGATTATATTCGCCGGTATCCACACACGGTCATCATCATCTCGCACGACCGCGACCTTTTGAACAAGGCGGTCAATTCCATCGTGCATCTCGACCAGAAGAAGCTCACCTTCTATCGCGGCTCATACGACCAGTTCGAGCGGCAGAAGGCCGAGGCCGACGAACTGCAGATGAAGGCGAAGGCGAAGAATGACGCCGCGCGCAAGCACCTGCAGAGCTTCATCGACCGCTTCAAGGCCAAGGCCTCCAAGGCCAAGCAGGCGCAATCGCGCGTCAAGGCGCTGGAGCGGATGGGAACCGTCGCCGCCGTCATCGAAGACCATGTGATGGGCTTCAGCTTTCCGGAGCCGGAGAAGCAGCCTGCGTCGCCGATCATTGCGATCAGCGGCGGCGCCGTCGGCTATGAGCCGGGTAAGCCGATCCTGAAGCGCCTCAACCTGCGCATCGACGCCGACGACCGCATCGCCCTGCTCGGCTCGAACGGCAACGGTAAGTCGACTTTCGCGAAATTCATTTCCGGCCGGCTCGGCGCGGAGAGCGGCGACGTCAAGCTGGCGCCGAGCCTGAAGATCGGCTTCTTCGCCCAGCACCAACTCGACGACCTCATCCCCAACCAGACGGCCGTTGAACATGTTCGCCGCCGCATGCCCGAAACGCCGGAGGCCAAGGTGCGCGCCCGCGTCGCGCAGATGGGCCTGGCGACGGAGAAAATGGATACGCAGGTCAAGGATCTCTCGGGCGGCGAGAAGGCGCGGCTGCTGATGGGTCTTGCTGCCTTCGACGCGCCGAACCTGCTGATCCTCGACGAACCGACCAACCATCTGGACATCGACAGCCGCAATGCGCTGATCCAGGCGCTGAACGATTATTCCGGCGCGGTCATCCTCATCTCGCACGACCGTCATCTGATCGAAGCCACCGTCGACCGGCTCTGGTTGGTGCGCGATGGCACGGTCGCGACCTTCGACGGCGATCTGGAAGAATACCGCAGCCTCGTCGTCGCCAGCCCGAAGTCGAAGGACGACAAGACCAAGATGAACGGCATCGACGATTCCGTTTCCAAGGCGGATCAGCGCAAACTTAACGCCGATCGGCGCGCGTCGCTCGCGCCGCTCAAGAAGAAGATCAATGAAATCGAATCCTTGACCGGCAAGCTTGAGAAGTTGATTCAGGCACTTGATGCGGAACTTGCGGACCCGGCCCTCTATGAAAAGGCACCGGCAAAGGCTGCGGAAAAGGCAAAACAGCGCTCGGATGCCGCCGAAAAACTCGCCGCAGCCGAGGAGCAATGGCTGGAGCTTTCATCGGAATACGAAAGCGGCATGGCCGGCTGAAACCTGACCGCCTGTTAAGGAACTTGCAGCCGATCCTAACCGATCATTAACCATAACTGCGGAAAATACGCTCAACTTTCATAGACATATTGTTGAGCGATTCTGATGAACTACCGTGTTTTGCTGGCTGGCCTCGCCGTGTCCCTGGCTCTGGGAGGATGTGCGACGAAGCCTGCCAACGAAGCATCGCTCAAGAGCGGCTACGCGACCGAAGAGCCGCGTCACAAGCCGCTGAAAGCCAATGATCCCGTCGAGATGGAGCCGAAGAAATGGCTCGTCGCCGATCTCGAGACCCGCGCGGCGGTGGATGCCGGCGGACCGCACGATCTTGCCGGCCGCACGCTGGAAGTCTCCTCGCTCAAGGATATCAAACTCGCCGACAAGGAAGTCATCCTGACCTTCGACGATGGCCCGGCTCCCGGCAAGACGGATCGCATCCTTGCCACGCTCGACAGGTTCGGCGTCAAGGCCGCCTTCATGATGGTCGGCGAAATGGCCAAGGCGCATCCGGCGACCGCGCGCGAGGTTCTCGCTCATGGCGACGCGATCGGCAGCCACACATTCCGCCATCCCGATCTCGACAAGATGACCTTCGACATGGCGATGACTGAGATCGCCCGCGGCAAGGACGCCGTGACCAAGGCGATCGGCACCGATGTCCCCTTCTTCCGTTTCCCCTATCTTGCCGATTCCAAGCGCCTGCGCACGGCGATTGCCGCCCGGGACATGATCGTCATGGACGTGGATATCGACAGCAAGGATTACTTCACCTCGACGCCCCTTTCAGTGGTGGATCGCACCATGAAGCAGCTCTATCAGCGCGGCCGCGGCATCGTCCTGATGCACGATATCCACCAGCGCACGGTCAGAATGCTGCCTGTTCTTCTGAGCCGTCTCGAGAAAGAGGGCTTTAAGGTCATCACCCTGAAATACAAGCGCGCTCCGGTTCCGGCGACCAATCTGGTAGCCCAGGCCGGTATCAAAATGGTGCGCTAAGACGGACTTGCAAACGAACGCAGCCGCAGACACCTAGATCAATGGTTGCGCGGCGTTGAGATACGCTTGAAACGCGCCGAGCGGCATGGTTAGTTGCGGCGTGATCACGAAGAGCGGGCCAGCCCGCCTGCTCGTATCCGGGGGGAGTAACATATGGATCGTCGTTCATTTCTGAGGAAAGCCGGCGTCGCCGGCGCTGGCTCGGTTGCAGCTGCTGCAACCCTTGCCGCTCCGGCCATTGCCCAGAGCAATCCGAAGATCAATTGGCGCCTGACGTCGTCGTTTCCGAAGTCGCTGGATACGATTTATGGCGGTGGCGAGGTGCTGTCGAAATACGTCTCGGAAGCGACCGATGGCAATTTCAACATCCAGGTATTTGCGGCCGGCGAAATCGTGCCCGGCCTGCAGGCAGCCGACGCGACATCGGCGGGTACAGTCGAGGCCTGCCATTCGGTCGCCTATTATTACTGGGGCAAGGATCCGGTCTGGGCCCTGGGGGCGGCCGTTCCCTTCGCGCTCAACGCGCGCGGCATGAACGCCTGGCAATATCATGGCGGCGGCATCGACCTGTTCAACGAGTTCCTGGCGACACAGGGGCTGATCGGCTTCCCGGCCGGCAATACCGGCGTGCAGATGGGCGGCTGGTTCCGCAAGGAAATCAATACCGTCGCCGATCTCAAGGGCCTGAAGATGCGTATCGGTGGCTTTGCCGGCAAAGTGGTCGAACGCCTCGGCGTCGTGCCGCAGCAGATCGCCGGCGGCGACATCTATCCGGCACTGGAAAAAGGCACGATCGATGCGGCCGAATGGGTCGGCCCCTATGACGACGAAAAGCTCGGCTTCTATAAGGTGGCGCCCTATTACTACTATCCCGGCTGGTGGGAAGGCGGCCCGACCGTGCATGTCATGTTCAACAAGGCGGCCTATGAGGGCTTGCCGAAGGCCTATCAGTCTCTGTTGCGCACGGCCGCGCAGGCGACGGACGCCAACATGCTGCAGAAATACGACTATCTGAACCCGGCCGCCATCAAGCGCGTCGTTGCCGAAGGCGCGAAGCTCCGTCCGTTCAGCACCGAGATCATGAATGCCTGCTTCGACAAGGCCAATGAGGTCTATGCGGAAATGGAAGCCAATAATCCGACCTTCAAGAAGATCTGGGGCTCGATCAAGGGCTTCCGCGGCCAGCATTACCTCTATGCCCAGGTCGCCGAATACAGCTACGACGTCTATATGATGACGCTACAGCGCGCCGGCAAAATCTGACCCGATCGCGGTTTTGAGATAGACAACCCCGGAGCGGCGCTCCGGGGTTTTTCATTGCGCTCCAATCAAGACAAACGATGAAGGTTATCGCGCTCAATTGAAAGACGGCGGCTGGCTGAGATCGTTGGCGGGCGGTTTTTGCTGTCCGCCGCCCTGGTCGGCCGGCTTACCGTCAAGCGGATTGCCGCCCGGGAGCTGCAGACCCGGCAGGCCGTTGCCATTGTCCTGGCCGGGCGCACCGAAACCGGGAACCTCGATCTTGATCGTGTTCGGATCGACCGCAGCGCCCGCGCCCTTGTAGTGCATGACCATCTGCGGGAACATGATGGTCAGCGCCACCATCAGGACCTGGATGCCGACGAAAGGCACCGAGCCCCAATAGATCTGCCCTGTCGTGACGGGTGCGATCTGCTTGCCCGTCACCCTGTCGAGATAGGGCACGCGCGCGGCCACCGAGCGGAGATAGAACAGCGCGAAGCCGAAGGGCGGATGCATGAAGCTCGTCTGCATATTGACGCCGAGGAGCACGCCGAACCAGATCAGGTCGATGCCGAGCTTGTCGGCTGCAGGCGCCAGCAGCGGCACGATGATGAAGGCGAGCTCGAAGAAATCCAGGAAGAAGGCCAGAAAGAAGACGAGCGCGTTAACGGCAATCAGGAAACCGACTTCGCCACCAGGCAGCGACACCAGCAGATGCTCGACCCAGACATGGCCGTTGACGCCGTAGAAGGTCAGCGAAAAGACACGCGAGCCGATCAGGATGAACAGCACGAAGGCCGAAAGCCGCGTCGTGGAGGTCAGCGCCGAGCGGATGACCTCAATGTTCAGCCTGCCTTTGGCCGCAGCCATCGCGAGCGCGCCGACCGCCCCCATCGCGCCGCCTTCCGTCGGCGTCGCGATGCCGAGGAAGATCGTGCCGAGAACCAGAAAGATCAGAGCGAGCGGCGGGATGAGGACGATGATGACCTGCTGCGCCAGGCGGGACATCAGGTTGATTTTCATCCCCTTGTCCAGAACCGCAACCGCATAGATGAAGGCAACGCCGACCGTTGCGCCGAGAATATCGGCATTCTCGCCGTAGCTTGGCGTCAGATAGACATGCGCGGCATAGGCCACGCCGGCGCAGATCAAGAGTGCGATGAAAAGCGACGTGACGCCGGAGCCGAGCGAACGGGCCTCCTTCGGCAGTGCCGGCATAGAGTTCGGCCGGATGATCGACATAATCAATACATAGGCCATGTAGAGGCCGGTCAGCACCAGGCCGGGAATGAGTGCGCCGGCATACATGTCACCGACCGAACGGCCGAGCTGGTCGGCAAGGACGATCAAGACAAGCGACGGCGGAATGATCTGCGCCAGCGTGCCGGAGGCGGCGATGACGCCGGAGGCGACCCGCCGGTCATAGCCATAGCGCAGCATGATTGGCAGCGAGATCAGCCCCATGGCGATAACGGAAGCCGCAACGACGCCGGTGGTGGCGGCGAGCAGCGCACCGACGAAAATCACCGCATAGGCGAGACCACCACGGATCGGCCCGAAAAGCTGGCCGATCGTGTCGAGCAGGTCCTCGGCCATGCCGGATCGCTCCAGCACGATGCCCATGAAGGTGAAGAACGGGATTGCCAGCAGCGTATCGTTGGACATGACGCCCCAGAAGCGATCCGGAAGGGCGTTGAGAAGCGGCCAGGAGAGATTGATGGTGCCGCCCGAATAAGGGGCGAGCTCGACGCCGATCCAGAAGAACAGCAGCCCGTTGGCGGCGAGCGCGAAGGCGACGGGATAGCCCAGAAGCAGGAAAATGATCAGCGAGGCGAACATGATCGGCGCCATGTTCACGGCAATGAATTCGATCATCAGCGCGCCTCCCCTGCCGGCGTTTCGACATCAAGGGGCGCATGTGTCGGCACATGGGGGGTTGGATCGTCCATATCGCCGCGCATGACCGCGATCTTCTTGATGATCTCGGAGATCCCCTGCAATGCCAGCAGGAAGAAGCCGACCAGCAGCAGCGCTTTGCCAGGCCAGATGATCAGGCCGCCGGCGCTGGAGGAAACCTCCCCCGACAGGAAGGAGGTGCGGACATAGGGCACGAGGTCATAGACCATCAGGAGTGCGAAGGGCATAAGGAACAGACAATGGCCGAGCAGGTCGATCCAGTGCTGCACCCGGCGCGGCAAGGAGCCGTAGACAATATCGATCCGGATATGTTCGTTCTGGCGGAGCGTATAGGCGGCGGCGAGCATGAAAGCTGCGCCGAACAGATACCATTGCGCTTCCAGCCATGCATTGGACGAGGTATTGAAGACCTTGCGCACGATGGCATTTCCAGCGCTGACCAAAACAGCGACCAGAATGAGCCATGAGACCGATTTTCCAATGATCTCGGTCACATAGTCAACGAATCGGCTGAAGCCGAGTAATGCTTTCATGATTTCCCCCCGCAGCGATTCTTTCCGAAGCTCTTTTGGCTGCACGGAGCTAGAGTGCCGATTTCAAACGGTGAATCAAGAGCCGGCGCGGGTTTTCCAAGCGTGATGACGGCTGGGTACAACGTTCGTACATTGGGTAGAGTCGCTGCATTTGCGGTTTGCCGCCCTTGCCCACATGCGGCATTCTGCTAAAGATCGCATCAATAATCATACTAATCGAGAGACGTCCATGTCCCCCATCAACCTCGCTATCGTCGGTGTCGGCAAGATCGTCCGCGACCAGCACCTTCCCTCCATTGCGAACAACGCGGATCTCAAACTGATCGCGACGGCAAGCCGCCATGGTACCGTTGAAGGCATCCAGTCCTTTACGACCATCGAAGCCATGCTCGATGCCGTACCGGCGATCGATGCGGTATCGCTCTGCATGCCGCCGCAGTATCGCTATGAAGCCGCCTACAAGGCACTTTTGGCCGGCAAGCACGTTTTTCTTGAAAAGCCGCCGGGCGCGACGCTGAGCGAAGTTGCCGATCTCGAAAACCTCGCAAAGGCCAAGGGTGTTTCGCTCTTTGCCAGCTGGCATTCGCGCTATGCTCCGGCCGTGGAGGCGGCAAAGACCTTCCTCGCGGGCACGACTATCCACAGCGCTCACGTGATCTGGAAGGAAGACGTCCGCCATTGGCATCCGAACCAGGAATGGATCTGGCAGGCGGGCGGCCTCGGCGTCTTCGACCCCGGCATCAATGCGCTGTCGATCGTGACCCACATCCTGCCACCGCTTTTCCTCACCGGCGCGACGCTCGAATTCCCGGAAAACCGGGATTCCCCGATTGCCGCCGACCTGCAGTTCAAGAGCGGTCAGGGCCTTCCCGTCCATGCCGAATTCGACTGGCGTCAGACCGGCAAGCAGAGCTGGGATATCATCGCCGAGACGGATGCGGGCCAGATGGTTCTCTCCGAAGGCGGCTCCAAGCTTTCGGTCAATGGCGAGCTGAAGTTCTCCGCGCCTGAAACCGAATATCCCTCGCTCTATCGCCGCTTTGCCGAGATCGTCAAAGCCGGCACGTCCGATGTCGATGTTTCGCCGCTGCGCCACGTCGCCGATGCCTTCATGCTCGGCAAGCGCAAATTCGTCGAAGCATTTTACGATTGATGGGCTTTACCCGATGGAGACAACGCGCCCCGCAACATGCTAGCGTGGCGCATTATCTTCATCGGGGAGTTGCCGATGGCAACGGAAAATGTACAACCCTTCGGCCTCGGCGTCGGCAATAAATCAGTCAAGCTCGCGGAGCCGAACCAGAGCTGGCGCGAGGCCTATTTGCTAGAGGAAGCTGCGATTCGCAGCGCTCTCGGAGACCTCGCAGTCGAGGTGCAGCATTTCGGCAGCACCTCCATTCCCGAAATTAAGGCCAAGCCCATCATCGACATCGCCGTCGGTGTTCGACGCTTCGAGGATGGTCTTGCCTGCATCGAGCCGATGGCATCGATCGGTTATGTCTATGCCGGCAGCAATATCGTTCCGGACGATCATATTTTCGGTCGTGATATCCAAGGGGATACCCGCACGCACCTGGTGCATGTGGTCGAGCATGGCGGCTTGAATTGGCGCCAGTTCATCCTCTTCCGGGACCGAATGCGCAAGCATCCAGATCTTGCGCATGCCTATGAGGCCTTGAAGGTCGAGCTTGCGGCAAAATATGCCAATGATCGCGCAGCCTATACCGCCGCCAAGAAGGACTTCATCCAGAAGATCCTAGCGGAGGAAGGCGACTAGGGCGGTTCAGCTTTCCACAAGATCTCTGAAACCGCTGCGCAGTTTTCCTAAGCCTTCTTTTCCCATCGGCCATCCTGCGTCTGCTGCCAATAGGTGAGGTTATGTCCCTCGCCTTTCAGCCGCTTCCATTGCGCGCGCGCACTTTCCAGCTGCTCCTGATCATAGCCGTCGAACATCAGCACGACACGCTGGTACGTTCCGACATCCGTAGCCTCGGCGCCATCGATGAAAAAGCGCACCGTCGCGTTATTGAGGTTGTCGGAAGAGACGGTCAGAAGCACCGGTTGCCTGTCGACCATCTCGCCTTCGTCCGTGCCATGCGGCACGAAACTGTCTTCGCGATAGGTCCACAGATGCGAATCGAGGAGATCGCGTCGCGCCGGCTCGCGCATCTGCACGGCAACCTGCCAGCCGCGCTCGACACTCTTGTCGATCAACGGTGGCAGGGCGTCTTCGAGCTTCGATTCCGTCAGGTGATAGAAGAGAACGTCGGTCATGCCGTCCCTTCTATCTTACAAAATCCGGCTGGTCACGATTCGTAGTTGGCGCGGACCAGCTGATCGAGCAGGCGCACGCCGAAGCCGGAGCCCCAGGACTGGTTGATCTCGTCCTGGACCGAGCCCATCGCCGTGCCGGCGATATCGAGATGCGCCCACGGCGTTTCACCGACGAAACGCTTGAGGAACTGCGCGGCGGTGATCGAGCCGGCGTGGCGGCCGCCGGTGTTCTTCATATCGGCGAACTTGCTGTCGATCATCTTGTCGTAATCCTTGCCGAGCGGCATGCGCCACAGGCGCTCGTCGGTCACAAGGCCGGCTGCGGTCAGCTCTTCCGCCAGCTTGTCGTCGTTGCAGAACAGGCCGGCCTGCAGGTTGCCGAGCGCGACCAGGATGGCGCCGGTCAGGGTCGCCAGGTTGATCATGAACTGCGGCTTGAAGCGGTCGTTCGTGTACCAGAGCGCATCGCAGAGGACGAGCCGGCCCTCGGCATCCGTGTTGATGATTTCGATCGTCTGGCCGGACATGGAGGTGACGATATCGCCCGGGCGCTGCGCATTGCCGTCGGGCATATTCTCGACCAGGCCAATGACGCCGATGGCGTTGACCTTGGCCTCACGGGCGGCAAGCGTGTGCATGAGGCCGGTGACGGCCGCCGCCCCGCCCATATCGCCCTTCATTTCTTCCATGCCGGCGGCGGGTTTGATGGAAATGCCGCCGGTATCGAAGACGACGCCCTTGCCGATGAAGGCGACCGGCTTCTCCTTCGCCTTACCGCCCTTCCATTGCATGACCACCAGGCGCGGCGGCCGGGCAGAACCTTGCGCGACGCCCAGCAGAGCGGCCATGCCGAACCGGCGCATCTCGCGCTCCGTCAGGATGTCGATCTCGACACCAAGCTTCTCCAGCTCCTTGGCCTTAGCAGCGAATTCCACGGGGCCGAGGACATTCGGCGGCTCGTTGACGAGATCGCGCGCAAGGATGACGCCGCCCGCGACTGCTTCGGAAGTGACATAAAGTTTCTTGGCGGCCGCGGCCTCCTGGGTGATGATCGTGACCTTCACCGCCTTGCGGGAGCCGTTCTTTTCGTCATCGTCGCCCTTCTTCGTCTTGTATGTATCGAAACTATAGGCGCGCAGGAGCATGCCCAGGGCAAAATCGGCGGCTTCCTTGGCTCCGACCTCGATTGCCGGCGCGTCCAGGAAGACGGTGACTTTCTCGACGTTGCGGATTTTCGCCGCGGCACCGCCACCAAGCCTCAGCCAATCATGCGCAGCCAGGCCCCTGGCCTTACCGGTACCGATGACGATGATCCGATCGACGGGCGAGGCCTCGGGAGCGATGATATCCAAAGCGCTCAACATCTTACTCTTGAAGCCGGCCACGGGCGCGGCCCTAGCGAAAACGTTGGCCGGATCGGCGCTCTCAGCGCCCGCCGGCAGCTCACTGTCCGTGCCTTTCAGGAGAATGGCCAGACCGCCGCTGAGGCGAGCCGACTTGGCGAAGGAAATCTCGAATTTCACAGACATTTCTGCTCCGATAAACATGCGTCTTGATAGAAGAATTTTGCACAACCATCATTCTAGGTTTGCCTAGGGAACACAAGCGTTTGGCAAAGCATTCGCTAAAGAAGCCCGTTCCGTGGCTTCAAATCCCTGTCATTTAGAGCAGCTAGGCTGCACGCAATGGTGTTTTGAGCCGTCCTCTGGGTGGCCCGATCTTTTGCCGGAAAGCCGTCTTGATCATAGATTTCAACAGTTTCAATCGTGAAGACCACTTCCCCGAGATTCTGCGACCGCGCACCGCGGGTGATGCCTTTATCGGCCTCTTCTGTCTCTGGTGGGGACTGCTTGGCCTCTTCTCGGTTTTTCCACAAATCGATCTCGCCGTCGCGAACATGTTTTTCCTGCCGCAGCAGTGTCTGACAAGCACGCGCCTGGATCAGATATGCGGCATCTTCCCCTATAATGCCGACACGCATATGCGGCTGTTGCGGGAGATATTCTTCCAGCTCCCCTACATCGTAGCCGCCATTCTCGCCTGGATGCTGTTCCAGTGCTGGCAACATCACGGAGCGACCTTCAACAGGCTGCGGGCGTGCAATCTGAAGATCGCGCTCGGGTCGCTGCTAATCGGCCCGGTGCTGATCGTCAATCTCTGGCTGAAGGCCTTTTCGGGGCGCCCGCGCCCGAGGCAGACCGACCTCTTCGGCGGCACGCTCGATTTCGTCCATGCGGGATCCTTCGCCGGCAAATGCGTCAGCAACTGCTCGTTCATCTCTGGCGAAGCAGCGGCTGCCGGCTGGCTGTTCTGTTTGATCTTCATCATCCCGCAGCCATACCGATCGGCGGCCGCCCTGCCGATCGCAGTGGTTTCGATCCTCATTCCCGCGCTTCGGGTGGCGTTTGGCGGACATTACCTCTCCGATGCCGTGCTCGGCTGGCTCTCATCGCTTGTCATATTCGCCGCGCTGATGGCATTATCCCAAACGACACACGACAAAAGAATCTCGGAAAATTAACGATTTTTTTCGAGTTGGTTGTCGCCAAAAAAACTTAAACAGCGTAGATGAGGGTGAATCTCTGCCGGCTCGCACGGCAGCTGTTGCGTTTAAGGGCCGGCATGAAGTTATTCGAGACATATATCGTACGGCGTGTCGGTATGATGTTCCTGGTAGCGCTGCTGCCGGTGCTCGCCATTATCTGGACGACCCAGGTGCTGCAGCGCATCAATCTGGTGACGGATAGCGGCCAGTCGATGGGCTCGTTTGCAAAGCTTGCGACGCTCATTCTGCCGACAATTATCCCGATCGTCCTGCCCTTCGCATTGGTCATCGGGATCACGCAGACGCTGACGGCGATGAACAGCGATTCGGAGCTCACCGTCATGGAGGCGGCAGGCGCGAAACGCAGCATCATCATCCGTCCGATCATGATTCTCGCCATCGCCATCAGCGCGTTTTCCTTCTTCGTCGACAATATGGTCGAGCCGAGGGCGCGCGTCGCCGCGCGCCAGATGGTGGCCGAGGCCTATGCCGACCTTCTGTCCACCGTGATCGAAGAGAAGAATTTCCGGCGCATCGAAGACGGGCTCTACGTCCAGATTTCGCAGCGCATGTCGGGGCGCATCCTCAAGGGGCTGTTCGTGGTCGATTCCCGCGATCCCGCCTTCGATCTCATCTATTATGCGAAGGAAGGCGCCGTCGATCCGAGCGGTACGTCGCTGCTGATGAAAGATGGCGAGGTGCATCGCAAGACGGCCGACGGCAACGTCTCGGTCATCAAGTTCGATTCCTATTCCTTCGACCTCTCCGACATGACGCAGAGCCGCGGTCAGGCGAACCTGCGCGCCAGCGATCGCAGCCTCGGCTTCCTGTTCAATCCGGATCCGAACGATCCGGATTACAAGACACGGCCAGGCAGCTATCAGGCCGAGTTGCATCGCCGCCTCAACGAATGGGCCCTACCCGCGATATTCGCGCTTATATCCCTGGTGATTGCCGGCGATGCCCGCTCGCATCGCGAGGCGCGGCTGCACCCGATGGTGTCGGCCTTGACGATAGCCTTCGCGCTGCGCTGGGCCGATTTCTATGCGTCCAACCAGATCGACAATTCGCCTCGCTTCGTCGGCATTCTTTACGCCATCAACATCATCGCCGCCGCTATCGCGATCGCGCTGCTGATGCGTAACCGGAAAATGTCGATGCCGGCATCGATCCGAAACCGCCTCGGCAACTGGCGGCAACGGATTCAGGATCGCATGCCGGCGGCGCCGGGCGGCGGCTCCAATGGGAGCGGCGCATGATTTTCGGCACGCTCGGGCGTTATTTCTTCACGCGTTACATCGTGACGACGTTCTGGTTCTTCCTGGGCGTCATCTCGATCGTCTATCTCGTCGACTTCAGCGAAACCGCCGGCCGGCTGGCCGGGCTGCCCGGCTATACGGTCTCGCTCGGCCTGGTGATGACAGCAGTTCGATTGCCGTTCATTCTGCAGCAGACGGTGCCGTTCATCGCGCTCTTCGTCGGTATGACGGTGTTGATCGCGCTCAATCGTCGTCGCGAACTGGTTATTGCACGCGCGGCCGGCATCTCTGTCTGGCAGTTCATGACGCCGTTCGTCGTGGGCGCCTTTTTTGTGGGATTGCTGACCATGCTCGCCCTCAATCCGGTCGCCGCATGGGGGCAGCGCCAGGCGGAAACGATGGAAGCGGACTTGCGCGGCGACCCTTCCTATCACAACAAGCTTTCGGTTCCGTGGCTGCGTCAATCGAATGGCAAGGACGATACGATCATCGGCGCCAAGGCCATTCTGGACAATGGAACGACGCTGATGGGCGTCGTCTTTATCCACTTCGATTCACAGGGAAATATCGTCCTGCGGCAGGACGCGCAGTCGGCAAAATTGGAAGATGGTTACTGGCTTCTTAACAATGTCGTCCAGCGGCGGCCGGGCGAAATACCGGATCATCAGAGTTCGGTACAGGTTCGTACGAATCTGAAACAGGATTTCGTTTCGCAGCGTCTGGCGCAGCCGGAAACCATTGCTTTTTATGATCTTTCTAATCGAATAAAGATCGCGCGCTCCTTCGGCATATCGACCAACGCACTTGAGACACAGTTTCATTCGCTGCTATCACAACCATTCCTTCTCATAGCGATGACGTTGATTGCAGCAACCGTGTCTCTAAAATTCAGTAGATTCAACCAATCGCGCTCCGTGATTCTGGGTGGAATCCTCTCCGGCTTCGTGCTTTATGTTGTCACCGTGCTTGTAAAGGCATTCGGGAGCAGCGGAGTGGTTCCTCCCTACGTGGCGACATGGATACCCGTGATCGTCGCATTGGCATTCGGAGCAACGATCCTGCTTCATCAGGAGGACGGCTAAGTGGCGGCAGGCAACCGCGAGAGTATTAAAAAGATTGTGGCTGCCCTCGTTACGGGCACGGCTGCATGCGCATATGTTATGAGCCCGGCCGTGGTTTACGCCCAGGCCAGCAACAATAATAATGGCGCCGGCACTGTTACCTCGCCTATCAAGGTGAAGGTGCCGGAAGGCGCAAAGCTGGTCCTTTCGTCCAACGAATTGGTCTACAACAAGGATACGCAGATCGTCACCGCAAGCGGTGCGGTCCAGATCAACTATGGCAACTACAAAATGGTTGCCCAGAAGGTCGAGTATAATCAGAAATCCGGGCGAATGACAGCTCTCGGCAATGTCGAGCTGATCACCCCGGACGGCAATCGCATGTACGGTGACAAAATGGACGTCACCGACAGCTTCTCCGACGGCTTCGTCAACGCCCTGCGCATCGAAATGCCAGATAATACCCGCATGGTCGCCGAAAAGGGCGAGCGGGTCGGCGGCAACCAGCTGATTCTGACGAAAGGCGTTTACACCGCTTGCATGGCCTGCTCCGAGCAAGGCCGGGCGCCGCTGTGGCAGGTCAAGGCCCAGCGCGTCGTCCAGAACGGCGTCACGCATACCGTGCGCCTGGAACATGCCCGCTTCGAATTGTTCGGCCAGCCGATCGCCTATGTTCCGTGGATCGAGGTCCCGGACAATACGGTCAAGCGGAAGTCCGGCTTCCTGTTTCCGTCGGTGAGCGTCTCGGAGCGTCTCGGCGTTGGTGTAAGGGTTCCTTACTACTACGTTATCTCGCCGAGCATGGATGCGACAGTCACCGCCACAGGCTTTAGCAACCAGGGGCTGTTGCTCGAGGGGGAATTCCGCCAGCGTTTCGAGAATGGCACGCATATTCTGCGGGTTGCCGGGATCAGTCAGATGAATCCGGACTCCTTCGCCGCCGGTACGACTGATGCCGAGAACAAAACTCGCGGCATGATCAATTCCAAGGCCGATTTCAGGATCAATCCTCGCTGGACTTTCGGCTGGGATGTCATGGCGCAAAGCGATAACAATTTCTCGCGCACCTATGGACTGGACGGGCTCAACCAGAGCACCCATACAAACCAAGCCTATCTGACAGGTATCGGAAAGCGCAATTTCTTCGATATGCGCGCCTTCTACTATAACGTGCAGGATACAGATAATAATGCCACGGCACAAAAGCAGCAGGCATATGTCTATCCGAGCATCGACTATCACTATGTCGACCCGAAGTCGGTTTACGGGGGCGAGCTGTCGGCAACGATGAACTTCACGCACCTGTCGCGTGAGAAGACATCCGCACTCGACAACGTATTCAATCTTGGCGATGCCAACTTGAATGACCGTTTCCTCGGCCTCTCCGGCAGCTATACGCGCTTCAGCACAGAACTGCAGTGGCAGCGTACCTTTACGACCGATGAAGGCCTTGTGCTGACGCCATTGGCGGCGGCGCGCGGTGACGTCTATGGTCTGGATATGAACTCGCCCAACTCCTTCGGCGCATCGTTCAGCTATCCCGGCAATTACGACACCAGCGACTATGCCGCCCGTGGCATGGTCACGGGCGGGCTGGAAGCCAAGTACCCGTTCCTGATCACGACAAGCAACAGCACGCATGTGTTCGAGCCGATCGCCCAGATCTATGTGCGGCCGGACGAGCAGCTTGCCGGCCGGTTGCCGAACGAAGATGCACAGAGCTTCGTTTTCGATGCAACGAACCTCTTCGATCGTGACAAGTTCTCCGGCTTCGATCGCATCGAAGGTGGCACACGCGCCAATGTCGGTTGGCGCTACACGGCTAGCTTCGACAGCGGTTACAAGCTCCAGCATATCTTCGGGCAGTCCTATCAGCTCGCGGGACGCAACTCGTTTGCGACGGACGATCTGGCCGGCGTCGGGTCGGATTCGGGACTTGAAACGACTCGCTCCGACTATGTCACCATGTTCGGCTTGACGACGCCGCAGGGTATTTCGCTGTCGACTTCCTATCGCTTCGACGAGAAGGACTTCGCCTTCCGCCGCGGCGATACATCCGTCGGCTTCGCGAACGATGTATTCCAGACGTCCTTGATCTACACGCATATTTCCGCACAGCCGCAATATGGTTTCACCAGCAATCAGGATGAAATCCAGTCGCGCGCGCAGATCAGGTTCAAGGAATACTGGTCCGTCTTCGGCACGGTCAGCTACGATCTCAACAGCAATGAGATCACTCGCCAGGGCGTCGGTCTTTCCTACGAGGACGAATGCACGATCTTCACCGTGTCATTCCTCGACAAGAAGGATACGACAGCCAGCTCGGCCAGCAATTGGTCGATCGGCGCTCGCCTGACCTTCCGTACGTTGGGCGATGTCAACCTTGGCAGCGTCCAGGACGCAACATTCTGATATGAATCGAAACTGCAGAGAGCCGGCTTCATCGCCGGCTCTTTTGCGTTGAGACGGCCCGCTATTCGCGGTGTCATTGTTTCGCCGCAAGGATTTTGCAATTCATCGCGCTTGATGTAGACATGTGGCGCGAATTTGCCGTATTGCGCCAAGGCGCGCCGATATAGCGCAAGGCCGGCAGGAAAGACCTTTGGGAAGGGGTAGTTGATGTTTTCTGGAAAGACACCGATGCGTGCTTTACTGTTCGGAGCAGCGGCTTTGGTTATGGCGAGCTTCACCGTGCCGAGCAGCGATGTCGCTTTCGCGGCCAGCGAGGTGAAAGTCCTCGTCAACAGTCAAGTGATCACATCCGGCGACATTGCCAAGCGCGTCGCTTTCCTCAAGCTGCAGCGCCAGAAGGGCGACCTCAGCAAGGTCGCCAAGGAACAACTTGTCGATGAGACGCTGAAGCGCTCGGAAATCTCCCGCCTGCGCATGTCCGTTTCGACGACTGATGTCGACGCCGCCTTTGGACGTTTCGCTTCCAGCAACAAGATGTCGCCGGCTCAGCTCAGTCAGATCCTTGACAAGGCCGGGGTCGGTGTCGACCACTTCAAGTCCTATATCGCCGTTTCCATGAGCTGGCCTCGCGTTGTCAACGCGCGCTTCGGCGCGAGAAGCCGCATGTCGAACGACGATCTCGTAACGCGCATGACCGAGAACAAGACGAAGCCGGTCACGACGGAATATTTCCTGAAGCAGATCGTTTTCGTCGTACCGACCGCAAAGCGGAACGCCATCCTGAATCAGCGCAAGGCCGAGGCCGAAGCATCGCGTTCCAAGTTCCCCGGCTGTGACCAGGCAAAGGTCTTCGCCGCGACCATGCACGATGTCTCCGTTCAGGATCTTGGCCGGGTGCTCGCACCGGAAGTTCCGGAAATGTGGAAGCCGATGCTGGAGAAGGCTTCCGGCAACACGACCGCTCCTATCATAACCGACCGAGGCGTCGAATATGTCGCCATCTGCTCCCAGCGTCAGGTGAACGATGACGTCGCCGCCGCCGCCGTGTTCCGCGCTGAAGATATCGGCAAGGATAAGGCTGGAGGCGTCAGCGCCAACGACAAGAAATACGTGGATGAACTGCGCTCCAAGGCGCAGATCGTCTATCGCTGATTGACGATGCCGCCGCGCTTCTCACTCCCCCTTGCGCTCACGCAGGGGGATCCGGCTGGCATAGGCCCCGACATCACGCTCGCCGCCTGGCTGCGCCGCGGCGAGCTCGACCTACCCCCCTTCCTGTTTCTCGGCGACGCAGGCATTCTTGCGGCGCGTGCTTCGCAGCTCGGCTTGACCGTGCCCCTGAAGACGGCCGACCCGGCGACCGCTTGCGGCATCTTCCGGGATGCGCTGCCGGTGTTGCCGATCGAGGCTGGAATGGGCGTCATTGCCGGCGAACCGCATGTCGCCACCGCCAAAGGCACGATTGCTGCCATAGAAACGGCCGTGTCGCTGAGCATGAGCGGCCAGACATCCGCTGTCGTCACCAATCCGATTGCCAAATCGGTGCTCTATGACGCCGGCTTCGGCTTTCCAGGCCATACGGAATTCCTCGCGGACCTCGCGACGCGCGCAACCGGAAAACCGGTCATGCCGGTCATGCTGCTCGCCGGTCCGAAGCTCCGCGCCATCCCGGTCACCATTCATATTCCCCTGAAGGATGTGCCGCAGGCGCTGACCTGCGAGCTGATCGTAGAGACCTGCCGGATCACCGACCATGACCTGCGTCACCGCTTCGGCATTTCCAAGCCACGCCTTGCGGTTGCGGGCCTCAATCCACATGCCGGCGAAAATGGCGCGCTCGGCAAGGAAGATGATGAGATCGTCCGTCCCGCGATCGATATCCTTCGCGGCGACGGCATCGACGCTTTCGGCCCCCTGCCCGCCGATACGATGTTCCATGACGGGGCCCGGCGGCGCTATGACGTCGCTATCTGCATGTATCACGATCAGGCGCTGATCCCGGCCAAGGCACTCGGCTTCGACGATTCCGTCAATGTCACGCTTGGCTTACCCTTTGTCCGCACTTCTCCGGACCACGGCACGGCATTCGGTATCGCCGGCAAAGGCATTGCTAGGGAAGACAGCCTTGTCGCAGCCCTCAGATTGGCAAGCGAAATCAGCGGCAAGACTGGAAGCGCTCGCTGATGGCCGCACTCGATGGTTTGCCACCCCTTCGCGATGTGATCCAGCGTCATGGCCTCGACGCGCGCAAGGCGCTCGGCCAGAACTTTCTTCTCGACCTCAACCTGACGCAGAAGGTCGCCAGAACGGCTGGATCGCTGGAAGGTGTAACCGTCTTCGAAGTCGGCCCCGGACCGGGTGGCCTGACGCGCGCCATCCTGGCGCTCGGCGCTGCCAAGGTCATCGCCGTCGAGCGCGATGCACGCTGCCTGCCGGCGCTGGCGGAAATCTCGGATCATTATCCCGGCAGGCTTGAGGTGATCGAGGGCGATGCGCTGAAGACCGATTTTGCGGCTCTTGCGCCCGAAGGCCCTGTCAAGATCATCGCCAACCTGCCTTATAACGTCGGCACCCAGCTTCTGGTCAACTGGCTCCTGCCGGCGCAGTGGCCGCCCTTCTGGCAATCCCTGACCTTGATGTTTCAGAAGGAAGTCGGCCAGCGGATTGTTGCGCGGGAAGATGATGACCACTATGGCCGGCTCGGCGTGCTCTGCGGCTGGCGGACGGAGGCTCGCATGGCCTTCGACGTGCCTCCACAGGCCTTCACGCCACCGCCAAAGGTAACGTCTTCAGTCGTGCATCTCACGCCGAGGGAGAACCCGATCCCGTGTGATGTCGGAAAACTGGAAAAGGTGACGCAGGCGGCCTTCGGCCAGCGTCGGAAGATGCTGCGCCAGAGCCTGAAGCCGATCGGCGGCGAGGCGCTTTTGCTGAAGGCGGAGATTGATCCGCAGCGCCGTGCCGAAACGCTTTCCGTTGAAGAGTTCTGCCGATTGGCGAATTGCCTTTGATTGGATCGGAGCGTCAGATCAGGATCAGAGCTTCTGATCGGGATCAGAGCTTCGGCGTCTCTTCCAGCAAGTCCCGAACGAAATCGAACATTCCATGCCGGCGGTCGCGGCGCAGGCGTTCGGCCTTGACGATCGACTGGACGGCATCGAAAGCGATGTTCAGGTCGTCATTGACGATGACATAATCATATTCTCGCCAGTGAGCGATCTCGGCGCGCGAATTGGCGAGACGCATGGCGATCACCTCTTCGGAATCTTCCGCGCGGCGATGCAGGCGTGACTGCAGCTCGGTCATCGTCGGCGGCAGCACGAAGATGGATACGACATCGGCCGGCATCTTTTCCTGAAGCTGCTGGGCGCCCTGCCAATCGATATCGAAAAGCATGTCGCGGCCCTCGGCCATCGCCGTCTCCACAGGTTCACGCGGCGTGCCGTAGAAATTGCCGTGCACCTCGGCCCATTCCAGCAGCGAGTCGGAATCGCGAAGGCGCTCGAACTCACGCTGCGAAACGAAATGATAATGCACGCCTTCGATTTCGCTCGGCCGGCGCTGCCGGGTCGTGACGCTGACCGAAAGGCTCACCTGCTTGTCCTTATCGAGCAAGGTTCGCGCGATCGTCGACTTGCCCGCGCCTGAGGGCGAGGAGATGGCAAGCATCAGCCCCCGGCGGGCGATCGGAATGGATGTGGATGTCGCCGGCTTCATGGCCTACTCCAAATTCTGGACCTGTTCGCGGAACTGGTCGATAACCACCTTCAGTTCGATGCCGGCGGCGGTAACCGCCGCCGCATTCGACTTCGAACAGATAGTATTCGATTCCCGGTTAAATTCCTGTGCAAGAAAATCGAGTTTGCGGCCGACAGGGCCACCCTTGGAAATAAGATCGCGCGCAGCGGCCACATGCGCCTTCAGGCGATCGATTTCCTCGCGCAAATCCGCCTTGGTCGCAAGAAGGGCGGCTTCGGCATGCAGCCTGTCGCGGTCGAGGCCCGACGAGCCTTCCAATAGCATCGAAACCTGCGCTGCCAGTTTCGCGGCAATCTCCTGCGGCGAGCGGGATGGATCGCGCTCGACGGTCGATGCCAGCGCCTCGATGGTTGCGACCTGGCCAAGCAGGACCCTGGCAAGCGCCTCGCCTTCCTGCCGACGCATGTTACGCAGATCGCCAAGCGCCGTTTCGAGCCCCGACATGATATCGGCATCGCGCGCGGCAAGCGCCGCTTCATCTTCCGCGGCTTCCTTGAATTCCACGAGACCGCGCACGGTCATCAGGCTCTCGAGCCGCAGCGGCGCGGGATCGACGATGCCGGCAAGCTGATCGCGCAGCGTTAGGACCGCCGTCAACGCTTCCTGGTTCACGACGACCTCGACGCGGCTCTCCTCGACCGACAGTGACAGGCTGACCTGCAGGTTGCCACGAGAGAGCCGGTCGACGATCGACTTGCGGATATCGGCCTCCAGGCGCTCCAGGCCCGGCGGCAGGCGCAGGCGAATATCCAACCCCTTGCCGTTCACGGAGCGCAGCTCCCATGCCCAGCGACCGCGACCGCTGGTTCCCTCACGCCGGGCAAAGCCGGTCATCGACTGCAATACCATGCAAGCCTCCGATAGTTCCTGTCCCCAATCCGCCGAAAATCTTCGCATTATGGGTCGATGTAAAGTGAATCCGCTCCGTGCTTCTTATGGAGGCTACGGCGCGGCAAGGATCAGTTGGTCTTTTTCTTCTGCTGGGCACCCGAGCCAGGGGCGACAGAAGCGTCGTCCGGCTGGCCGTCCACGGCAATGGCGTTGGGATCTTCGCCTTTTTCGGCAACGAGCTTGCGCCAGCGCCGGACATTGGCATTGTGCTCATCCAGCGTGGCGGCGAAGACATGGCCGCCGGTGCCGTCGGCAACGAAATAGAGATCCTGCGACTTCCAGGGGTTGGCGACGGCTTCCAGGGCATCCTTGCCCGGATTTGCGATCGGCGTCGGCGGCAGACCCTTGACGAGATAGGTGTTGTAAGGCGTGTCCTTCTTCAGATCGGACTGATAGATCGGGCGATCTGACGGCTTTCCTTCGCCGCCGAAGAGACCATAGATGACGGTCGGATCCGACTGCAGGCGCATGCCCTTGCCGAGGCGGTTCAGGAAGACGGAGGCGACATGGGCGCGCTCGTCGGCAAGGCCCGTCTCCTTCTCCACGATGGAGGCGAGCGTGACGAAATCCTGCTTGCTTGCCAGCTGCACGCTTGAGTCACGCTTTTCCCAGACCTGGTCGACCAGCTTCGTCTGCGCTGCCGCCATCTGCTGGATGATTTCAGCACGCTTCGTGCCGCGCGTGAACTTATAGGTATCCGGCCGCAGGCTGCCTTCCGCCGGCAGGGCCGACGGCAGATCGCCTTCCAGCACGACATCGGCCTGCAGCTTGTTGAACATCTGCCGCACCGTCAGTCCCTCCGGCAGGGTGACCGAATAGAGGATCGACTTGCCCGACTTCAGCAGCTCCATGATGTCCTTCATGGAGGCGCCGGCCTTGATCTCGTATTCGCCGGCGCGAAGGGTTTCGCCGTCATGGAGATAGGTGGCCGTCAGCCAGCGGAAAATCCGCTCATTGGTGATGATGTTGTTGGATTCCAGGCGATTGGCGATCTCGCTGAGGCCGGCGCCATTGCGCACGATAAAATTCGTATTGGTCGTCAGCGGGCCGGGGCTTTGATAGGTCGAAAACGCATAATAGGCACCTCCGACCGCGACAACAGCGACGAAAACGGCCAGCGTCATCAGGAAGTTCAGGAAGATGACCATCTGGCTGCGAGCCTTGCGCGAGCGCTTCGGCGGATCCGGAACACGCTCCGGACGCAGGGCTTCATTGGCCGATTTCGGGATAATCGGCCCTTTCTGCCCGTTCGGAGTTCCATTGCTCTGGTTCGTATCGCTCACCGGCAATCCCTTCCTTTTTGTGATTGCCTGCTCTTTGGCCAAGCAATGCGGCAAAAAACAGGTTCAGAAGATAAGGCGGAACCCATCGTCCCGACTTCGACCGATCAGACATCGCCACGAGACATCCTCGGTTGACGGACGCACGGCAATATTCAGGGCGGGCGCAGGCTTGCCGCGAACACTCTCGCTTCGACGTTACGCGCCGTTATTATGCCTCATAGCGGCGCAGGACAAGCGACGCATTCGTGCCGCCGAAGCCAAAGGAGTTCGACAGCGCGACATTGATCTCGCGCTTGCGGGCTTTGTGCGGAACGAGATCGATAGCGGTCTCGCGCTCCGGATTATCCAGGTTGAGCGTCGGCGGGGCGATGTTGTCGCGAATGGCGAGCGTGGAGAAGATCGCCTCGATCGCGCCGGCAGCACCGAGCAGATGACCGGTTGCCGACTTGGTGGACGACATCGAGATTTTCGACGCGGCATTGCCGACCAGCCGCTCGACAGCGCCGAGCTCGATCGTATCGGCCATGGTCGATGTGCCGTGGGCATTGATGTAGTCGACATCGGCCGGGGTCAGTCCAGCGCGCTTCAGCGCCGAGGTCATGCAGCGGAATGCACCCTCGCCATCCTCGGACGGTGCTGTGATGTGATGGGCGTCACCGGAAAGACCGTATCCCACAACTTCGGCGTAGATCTTGGCGCCGCGTGCCTTGGCGTGTTCCAGCTCTTCCAGGACAACGATGCCGGCGCCCTCGCCCATGACGAAGCCGTCACGGTCGCGATCATAGGGGCGCGAGGCCTTCTGCGGCGTATCATTATAATCCGTCGACAGCGCCTTGCAGGCCGCAAAGCCAGCAAGCGAGATACGGCAGACCGGAGCTTCGGCACCACCTGCTACCATGACATCGGCATCGCCGAGCATGATCAGGCGAGCCGCATCGCCGATGGCGTGCGCACCGGTGGAGCATGCGGTCACAACGGCATGGTTCGGGCCGCGCAGCTTGTGGCGGATCGAGACCTGGCCGGAAACAAGATTGATGAGGCGACCGGGGATGAAGAAAGGCGAGATGCGGCGCGGACCCTTGTCGCGCAGCGTGTAGCCGGCTTCGACAATACCTTCGAGGCCGCCGATGCCGGAGCCGATCATGACGCCCGTGGCGATCTGATCCTCATCCGTTGCCGGGTGCCAATTGGCATCGGCCAGCGCCATGTCGGCGGCGGCCATGCCATAGATGATGAAGGGATCGACCTTGCGCTGTTCCTTCGGCTCCATCCAATCGTCAGCGTTGAACGTGCCATCGGTGCCGTCGCCAACGGGAATGCGGCAGGCGATCTTTGCCGGGAGGTCTTCGACCTCAAATTCGGTTACGAGGCGCGCACCGTTATGTCCGGCGATCAAGCGTGACCAAGACACCTCCGTGCCACAGCCCAAAGGTGATACCATGCCGGTACCCGTGATAACGACACGTCTCATCGCCCGCAGACCCCCGTCTTTTTATGCTGATATGCGTATAAATTGCTTCGTCCGGCATCGACGGACGAAATAGGGCGGACTCTTCAGCCCGCCCTTTCAAAAACGCGAAAGATTAGGCCTGAGCCTTCTCAATGAACTTTACCGCGTCGCCGACCGTCAGGATCGAGTCAGCAGCGTCGTCGGGGATTTCAACGCCGAATTCTTCTTCGAAGGCCATGACCAGTTCGACCGTGTCGAGCGAGTCCGCGCCCAGATCGTCGATGAAGCTCGCGCTTTCAACAACCTTGTCGGCGTCAACGCCAAGATGATCAACAACAATTTTCTTTACGCGTTCTGCGATATCGCTCATGTCGGTTTCCTCGACCTTATGTCCTGATCGGAATGCCTTATGACATCCCTACCCTAATTCAAACCTGCAGCATCTCCTGACGCCGCTGGCAAACCCGTTCAACCCGGCATTGAGTTCCGGTCCGGCGCCTTTAAAGCGGCCCAGTCCGTCTGCATTTTCCGGATGACTGTTCACAGTCATGGCCCGCTTAACACGGTTTAAGTCCGTCGCAAAGCCAGAAAATAGCCGGCTCCGGGTTGCTCAACATGCTATTGGAGGGAAAGTTCCCTCCAATGAGCAATTCCCTTTAGATCATCGCCATACCACCGTTGACGTGGATCGTCTGGCCCGTGACGTAGCTAGCTTCAGAGGAGGCAAGATAGGCGACGGCCGAGGCAACTTCCTCACCGGTGCCCATGCGCCTCATGGGAATGGCGCCCATGATGGCTTCCTTCTGCTTGTCGTTCAGCTTGCCCGTCATGGCGCTTTCGATGAAGCCCGGGGCGACGCAGTTGACCGTGACGTTGCGGCTTGCGATTTCCTGCGCCAGCGACTTGGTGAAGCCGATCATGCCGGCCTTGGAGGCGCAGTAGTTCGCCTGTCCGGGGTTGCCGGTCACGCCGACGACGGAGGTGATGTTGATGATGCGGCCATAGCGGCGGCGCATCATCGGATGGGTCAGCTCGCGGGTCAGGCGGAAGACGGCTGTCAGGTTGACTTCCAGCACGGCGTCCCAGTCCTCGTCGCTCATGCGCACGAACAGGCCGTCCTTGGTGATGCCGGCATTGTTGACGAGGATATCGACGCCGCCGAGCTCTTCTTCGGCCTTTGCGCCGAGCGCCTTCACTTCGTCGCGATCCGAGAGATTGGCCGGGAAGATCTTAACGCGATCGCCGAGTTCGGAGGCCAGCGCCTCGAGCTTTTCGACGCGAGTGCCGTGCAGGCCGACGATGGCGCCCTGCTTGTGCAGGAGCCGGGCAATTTCTTCGCCGATGCCGCCGGAGGCGCCGGTTACCAGGGCCTTGCGGCCGGTCAAATCAAGCATGGGTGTCCCTCGTTCCTTAATCTATCAGCCGAGCAATGCGGCGAGCGCCGTGTCGATATCAACGGCATTGTTGACGGTAATGCCGTTGACCGATTTATCTATACGACGAGCGAGGCCCGTCAGCACCTTGCCGGCGCCAATTTCATACAATGTTGTTACATTGTTAGCGGCGAACCATTCCACCGTCTCGCGCCAGCGTACCTGACCGGTAACCTGTTCGACCAGCAGCCTGGCGATCTCCTCCGCATCCGTGACCGGAGCGGCCCGGACGTTGGCGATGACGGGCACGACCGGATTGGCCTTGGCGACGCCAGCAAGCGCTTCTCGCATCGCTTCGGCCGCCGGGGCCATCAAGGCGGAATGGAAGGGTGCGGACACCGGCAGCAGGATCGCGCGCTTGGCGCCCTTGGCGGTCGCAAGCTCGGCAGCCTTCTCGACCGGTGCCTTCTCGCCGGAAATGACGATCTGGCCGCCGCCATTGTCGTTGGCGATCTGACAGGCGCCGAGCGCGGAGGCTTCGGCACAAACATCGGCGACATCGGCGTGTTCAAGCCCGATGATCGCAGCCATGGCGCCGACGCCGACGGGCACGGCCGCCTGCATGGCGTTGCCACGGATGCGCAGCAGACGCGCGGTATCGGCAAGCGAGAAGGTGCCGGCGGCACAGAGCGCGGAATATTCGCCGAGCGAATGGCCGGCAACATAGGCGACCTTGCTCTTCAGGTCGAGGCCGCGAGCCTGCAGCACGCGAATGACGGCCAGCGACACGGCCATCAGTGCCGGCTGCGCATTGGCCGTCAGTGTCAGCTTGTCTTCCGGGCCGTTGAAGATGACGTCGGAGAGCTTTTCACCGAGCGCTTCATCGACTTCCTCGAAGACGGCGCGCGCCTCGGCGAAATTGTCGGCAAGGTCCTTGCCCATGCCGACGGCCTGGCTGCCCTGGCCGGGAAATGTGAAAGCAACAGTCATGATAAAGCGTCCTTTTGGGGGTCGTTTTGCTTCCCATTGACATTGTTTGCGCCGGAGTCAATAGCGCAAGCCCTTTCGCCAACGGCTTTTGCGCCTGCGAAACGCAATGATTTTTTGCTTGCGCTCGCTCGGTTCGCGCCTAAATTCTCGCGATCTTCTTCATTTCAGCGTCCTCCCATCTCCAAGGTTCTCCCATGAAATATAAGAATTTAGGCCGCACCGACATTTCCGTTTCGCAGATTTGCCTGGGCACGATGACGTGGGGCACGCAGAACAGCGAAGCCGAAGCGCACGAGCAGATGGACTATGCCGTCCAGAAGGGCATCAATTTCTTCGACACCGCCGAAATGTATCCGACGACCCCGGTCGGACCAGAAACCCAAGGTCGCACGGAGGAATACATCGGCACCTGGTTCGAGAAGACCGGCAAGCGCAAGGATATTGTGCTCGCCACCAAGGTTGCCGGCCCCGGCCGCGAGTACCTGCGCGGCGGACAGGGCGCTGATGCCGCCAATATCCGCGCGGCGATCGACGCCAGCCTGAAGCGGCTGAAGACCGATTATATCGACCTCTATCAGGTTCACTGGCCGAACCGTGGCCATTTTCACTTCCGTCAGAACTGGCACTACAATCCCTTCAATCAGGATCGCGAAAAGGTGGTGGCGAATATCACCGACATTCTGGAGACGATGGGCGAACTGGTAAAGGCCGGCAAGATCCGCGCCATCGGCTTGTCGAACGAGACGACCTGGGGCATCCAGAAATATCTGACGATTTCCGAGCAGAAGAGCCTGCCGCGCGTCGCCACTACGCAGAACGAGTACAACCTGCTGTACCGGCACTTCGACCTCGACCTGGCAGAACTGTCGCATCATGAAGATGTCGGCTTGCTCGCCTATTCGCCGCTCGCCGGCGGCATCCTCAGCGGCAAATATGTCGGCGGCGCACGTCCGGCCGGCTCGCGCGGCTCGATCAACCTTGACATCGGCGGTCGCCTGCAGCCGCTGCAGGAACCGCCGGTCAAGGCCTATCTCGAAATCGCCGCCAGATACGGCATCGATCCGTCCAAGCTGGCGCTTGCCTATTGCTTCACCAAGCCCTTCATGGCCTCCGTCATCATCGGCGCCACGACGATGCCGCAGCTCGAGACCGATATCGCTTCAGCTTATGTGACGCTGCCGGAAGAGGCATTGGCCGAGATCGAGCAGGTGCACCGGAAATATCCGATGCCGATGTGAGACATGAAAGCGGAAATCATCCCGCGCAGGTAATCTACTGCGCGGTCTTCGGCGCGATCGTCAGTTCCGAACCATAGGCCTCGCGCAACTCTTCCTGCCCCTTTACCCGATCCACGGACTTGTGCAGCAGGATCGAGCGATAGCCTTCCGAACTCCGCCCCTCGATCAAGGTGACATCGGCGTTCCCCGGATTGTCCGAGCGCTCGAACCAATCGACCGGGTGATGCAGGAAATTCATCTCGAAGGCCCTGTTGGTGACGCCGTGGCCGACGATGACGACATTGTTTCCGCCGTTTTCGGCGTCATGCAAGACGGTCTGCAGGAAGAGGCGCACGCGCTGGGCGACATCGGCGCGGCTCTCGCCATCCGGCGGACGCGCATAGAACTTGCCGTTATTGTTGCGCAGCCTGGCCCATTTCTCGAATTCGTCGGGGAATTTCCGCTTCTGTTCGGCATGGTCGTAGATTTCGGTGAAGAGCCCGAAATCCTGCTCACGCAGGAGATAATCCTCTCTGACATCCTCGATCAGATCGGCCGGCAGGATCTCCATCAGGGCATCCTTGCTCTGGCGCGTCCTCAGGAAGGGCGAATACCAGACGCTCAATTTGCGCAATTCGGCTGATGGCAGCCCCTTCAGATAGGTGGCGATTGCTTGCGCTGCCTGCAGCACCTGCCGATGCCCCCACTCAGTCAGCGGAACATTGTGATCGCCGAACTGCCGATAGGCGCGGTCGTCGATGTTGCCGAGGGATTCGCCGTGCCGAACGAGAAAGATGCGCATGAACAGTCCGTATTGCTGCAATCGTCTCTCATCCTATGGGAGAGCCCGACGCACGCAAGGTAATAGCAGCACAATTTCTCAGCTCCCCTTGCCTTTCGCGCAAAAATCCGTATAAGCCGCCCTGTTCGCAACCCGGTCTTCTGGCTGGTGGCTGAACGGAGGGCCGGTTTTCCTATAGGGAAATCGTTCGGAACGGAAGCGTTCCAGCCTCCCGTGTCTCCGCTCTCGACCGTCTCGGAAACGCTTTTCTTGCTTGGGGTTATCCCTCTCAGGAGCAGTCGTTGAGGCTTAGCCGCCGAATATCGGGTCAGATCAACGCAAGAAAGGCAAAGCTATCCATGGCTCTCTATGAACATGTATTCCTTGCCCGGCAGGATATTTCCGCTCAGCAGGTCGACGCCCTCGTAGAACAGTACAAGGGTGTCATCGAAGCTCACGGCGGTAAAGTCGGGCGTATCGAGAACTGGGGCCTCAAGTCCCTCACCTACCGCATCAAGAAGAACCGCAAGGCTCATTACGCCCTGCTTGATATCGATGCTCCGGCCGCTGCGATCCAGGAAATGGAACGCCAGATGCGCATCAGCGAAGACGTCCTGCGTTACATGACGATCGCTGTCGAAAAGCACGAAGAAGGCCCGTCGGCCATGATGCAGAAGCGCGACCGTGACGACCGTCCGCGCCGCGATGGCGACCGTCCGGAGCGCAGCTTCGGCGATCGTGGTCCGCGCCCGGATCGTGGTGACCGCGAAGACCGTCCGCGCCGTCCGCGCGAAGACCGCGTATAAGGAGATTTGAGAGATGTCTGAAGTTTCTTCCGCACCGGTCCGCCGTCCGTTCCATCGCCGCCGCAAGACCTGCCCGTTCTCGGGTGCCAATGCGCCGCGCATCGACTACAAGGACGTTCGCCTCCTGCAGCGCTACATTTCCGAGCGCGGCAAGATCGTTCCTTCCCGCATCACGGCCGTTTCCCAGAAGAAGCAGCGCGAACTCGCCCAGGCGATCAAGCGTGCACGCTTCCTCGGCCTGCTGCCCTACGTCGTCGCTTAATAAAGCCGACGCCGGATGAACAAGGGGAAGGCAGCATTGCCTTCCCTTCTCCCTTCCGCGATGGGCGCGGATCGGAACCTTGAAACCCCATGTTGGGGACGGCTTTCAGGCCCGAGTGCCGAAGGCATCCTCTAACTGCTCGATACGAAGCAGGACAGCGACGTGAAAAAGTTGAACGCAAAAGAGCTTGGCATCGGCGCGCTCGCCGGTCTGACCGCCGCCCTACTCGTGTATGGCGCGACGGTACAGCCGTTGCTGTTCATCCTGTTCGGCGCGCTTTCGGCTCTCCCGATCCTGATCGTCGGCCTCGGCTGGGGCAACATGGCCGTCATCGCCGCCGTCGTCGTTGCCGGGTTGGTCGGGACGATCGCGCAATCGGTCTATTTCGGCCTGTTCGTCGTCCTGCTGGCGCTGATCCCGGCATGGCTCAGCCATCTTGCCAATCTGGCGCGTCCCGCCTCCGAACTCGGAGGACCGGATAATCTGATGGCATGGTATCCGCTCTCCGATATGATGCTGCACCTATGCGGCCTTGCCGCCGTCGTCATCATCGTCGCCGGCGCGGTCATGGGCTACAATGCCGATCTCGTCGGCCAGGTCGTCGATCTCTACGTCAAGGCCGTGAACGAGCAGCAGCCGACGTTGCCGCTCGATCCCATGGCGATCCAGAAGACCAAGAGCCTCATGCTCTACGCGATCCCCGTCGCCTGGGGCATGATCTGGGTCATGATGCTGCTCGCCGCCTATTATGTCGCGACCCGCATCGTCGCCGCTTCGAGCCGCAATCTGCGTCCCCGCGAGGACATTCCCTCGGCGCTGCGCATGAACCGCAACGCGATCTTCGTCTTTCTCGTGGCGATCGTCGCTATCTTCTTCGGCGGCGTGATCAGCCTCATCGCCGCCGCCGTTCTCGGTGCCTTCGGCGCGGGCTTCATCGTTTCCGGTTTTGCATCGCTGCATTACCGGACGCGCGGCAAGGACTGGCGCATACCCGTGCTGATCATCTGCTACCTGATGTCCTTCCTGCTGACGCTGCCGCTCTTCATCGTTCTTGTTCTTGGCCTCTACGATATCCGCAAGGCGATATCGCTGACCCCGAACAAGGATGCCGACACACCCAAACAAGACACGAAAATCTGATATCGAAAGGAACAACGAAAATGGAAGTCATTCTCCTCGAACGCATCTCCAAGCTCGGCCAGATGGGCGAAACCGTCAAGGTTCGCGACGGCTTTGCCCGTAACTACCTGCTGCCGCTCGGCAAGGCGCTGCGCGCCAACGCCGCCAACAAGGCTCGTTTCGAAGCCGAGCGCGCAACGCTCGAAGCCCGCAACCTCGAGCGCAAGAGCGAAGCCCAGAAGGTTGCCGACGTTCTCGGCGGCAAGTCCTTCATCGTCGTTCGCTCGGCTGGCGAAACCGGCCAGCTGTACGGCTCGGTCGCTGCCCGTGACGTCGTCGAAATCCTCGCCGCCGAAGGCTTCAACATCGGCCGCAGCCAGGTTCACATGAACACGCCGATCAAGGCCATCGGCCTGCACGATGTCGCGATCGGACTTCACGCCGAAGTCGAAATCAAGGTCGAGCTCAACGTTGCCCGTTCCGCTGAAGAAGCCGAGCGTCAGTCCAAGGGCGAGACCCTCACCTCCGCCGACGCCATCTACGGCGTTGACGAAGACGCCCTGCGTCCGGAAGACTTCTTCGATCCGGAAGCCGACGGCAACGCTGAAGACGAAGCTTGATCTTCAAGCCTTCGCAGCATTGCGAATAAAAGAAGCCTGGGTCTTTCGGTCCAGGCTTTTTTGTTGGCCGGAAAGCAGGGCCATCCTCGCCCTTCGAGGCGTCGCTCCTCAGGGTGAGGATGGAGCGGCTTTTTTAGTCAGTCACCGGCCCTAGGCTCCGGCAGCGGAGCCGAATCCTTATCGATCGAGACGACAACGGACATGCCGGGCGCCAGATTATCCGTCAGGGGCTGGCCGTCTTCGATCTTGATCCTGACACCGATGCGCTGGGCGACCTTGGTGAAATTGCCCGTGGCGTTGTCTGGCCTGATGACGGCGAATTCGGAACCCGCCGCCGGGGAGAAGCGCTGGATGCGGCCGTTGATCTGGCGATGACCGAGCGCGTCGACAGAGACCGTGGCGGGCTGATCGAGCTTCATGCCGTCGAGCTGCGTCTCCTTGAAATTGGCGATGACCCAGATATCCTTCGGCACCAGCCCCATGAGCTGCGTACCGGGCGTCACATATTGGCCGAGGCGCACACCGACTTCGCCGACGCGGCCGTCCTGCGGCGCCCTGATGGTCGTATTGTCCAGATCGATATCGGCAAGCTGCACGGCAGCCTCCGCGCCGCTGACGCCGGCCTCGAGCGACGCGCGGTTGACAATGATCGTCGTCAGGTTCTGCTGCGATACATCAAGCGCTGCCTTCGCCTGATTGAGCGAAGCCTGGGCCTGCTGCAGCGTCGCCTGTGCCTGTTCGGAATCGCTTGTTGTCGATACGCCCTTGGCGACCAGCGTCGTTACGCGATCGGCCGCTAGTTGCGCGCGCTTGAGCGCAGCATTGGCGCTATCGATCTGCGCCTGGCTGGAGGCGATGCCGGCCTTCGCGGCCTGCTCCTGCTGTTGCGAATTGGCAAGCGCCGCCTTCTGTCCGGCAAGGGTGGCGTGCGCCTGCGCCACCTTCTGCTTGTAGATGCGGTCGTCTATCTGGGCGAGCACATCGCCCTCCTTGACGAGTTTGTAGTCCTTGATCGGTACGTCGGTGATATAGCCGCTGACCTGCGGGCTGATCGTCGTGACATAGCCTTTGACATAGGCGTCGTCGGTGGTTTCGACGGAGGTTTTGAACGGCGGCAGATGCCAGGCGTAAAGCACCAGCATGATGCCGCCGATGCCAGCGAGAACGGCGATGACTTCGATGGGGGAGCGAACGAGCCTCGACATGGAGCTATTTCATATCCTCATGGGTTGGATATCACGACCTCTACCCCATCGTCGGCCAGACGAGCCCTGACGAAGCGGTAGAAGACATGGATTGAGAGGCCGGCAAGCGACAGGAAGGCGATTACGGCAGCGACGAAGAAGGCATCTCCATAAGCGAGCATGTTGGCCTCGCGGCTGACCTGCGCACCGAGCAGTGCCAGCCCCTCCCCCTTCAGGAGCGCGCTATCCCCGATCACCTTGCCATAGGAAGATGAAAGCCGGCTGACACGATCGGCTACATTCGGGTCGGTCAGAAGCACATGTTCGGTCAGCACGGCGGAATGGAACTTTTCGCGAATGGTGATCAGCGTGCCGTAGAAGGCCGAGCCGATGAGGCCGCCGACGCTCTGCGTGAAGGTGAAGACGACAAAGAAGGTCACCAGATAAGGCGGCCCCTTGCTTAGCGCCGCCTTGAAGCCTTGCGACATGGAGGGCGGCAGGAACAGGGCCGCGCCGCCCGCCATCAGCGCCTGGCTGAGATACATCTGCTCCGGCCGAGTGAGGTTCGTCACCTGCGAATCCATCAGCGAGCCTACGCCCATCAGAATGAGCGCGACGAACTGGATCTGCCAGCTGAACCCATAGATCATGAAGACGGTACAGATGAGTCCACCGATGATCGAGAAGGCCAGAATGATCCAGTACAGCATTGCCAGCTGATCGTAGAGCAGGCCGACGGCATTCTGATAAAAGGTCATGAGGACTGAAGTCTGCTCGGCGGCGATGAGGCGGAAGATCAGAAGGATCGCCGTCAGGTGCAGGATTTCCGGACGCAGCAGCCAGCGAACGTCGATCAGCGGCGTCGAGCGCCTCAGCTCGACGACGATGGCGACGGTCAGGGACGCGACGGCGATCGCCAATACGACCCCGAGCCACGGCACCTCCAGCCACCAGTAGAGGCGCCCGACTGAGAGGGCGACCGCCAGGCAGCCGAAGCCGATCGCCACAAGCAGATAGCTGAAGATATCGCCCAGGACGATGACCTTGACGCGTGGCGGCGGCGTGAGCGGCAAGAGATAGATGATCGGCATGACGAGCAGCGCCAGCGCCATCTCAAGCGTATAGAGGCCACGCCATTCGCCGTAGTCCAGCAGCGAAGGTGAGACGAGGCGGGTGATGGGAGCGGCAAGCAGCGTATTCATCATCGCCAGGCTGACGCCGACCGTCAGCTTCCTCGCCGGCTCGAAGGCCTCCAGCATATAGAGGAAGCCCAGTGTCGAAAGCGGTGCGCCGGCGATGCCGCTGAGGAACCGGACGACGATCGCCGAATGCAGGTCGGAAACGAAAAGATTGAGCAGCGAGGCAAGCAGGAAGCCAAGAATGCTGACCTCGGCGAAATTGCGAATGCCGTATTGCAGGCGGATCTTCACCAGCGCAATGGCGAGGCTAACATTGGGCGCCATATAGGCGGCGGAAAGCCACGCGGATTCGGTGGTCGTTGCCGCGATGGTTCCCTGGATCTGGGTCAGATTGGCGAAAGCGAGATTGAGACCCAGGCCCTGGGTCAGAAAGAACAGGACGGATGCCGCAATATAGAGCGGCACTTTCCAGCCCGGCATAGGCGGTGGAGCGGGTGGGACGGCGTTGGCTTCCGCGTTGGCGACCAGGCCTGGATTACCGCTCATGCACTACCTCATGATTTGCCCACATTCTGGAGATTCGCCGTCATGGAGCGAACAACCTTGAGCGCCACGCCGATATCCTCGTCCGAAATGCCTTCCAAGATATCCGCGCGCACACCGGTGGCAAGAGCCTCGACCTCGGCTGCGACGAGTTTTCCGGCTTCCGTCATGAAGATATGCTTGGCGCGGCGGTCGGACTGGTCGGCACGGCGCTCGATGAAGTTCTGCGCCTCCATGGCATCGAGGATGCGCACGAGCGTCGGCGTCTCAAGCTCCAGCTCGTCAGCGAGTTCCCGTTGGTTGATCCCATCCCGACGGGAGAGTTTGCGAAAAACCCTGGCGCGGGAAAGGGTCATGCCATGTTCGCGAACGAGCGCGTCGAAGGCCGCCCTCAGCTTGCGATTGAACGCAAAAAGGTCGTCGAAAAGCTCTTGTCTTGATGGCGCACCGGACATTATTGCAACTTTATACTATTAGCATCCTACCCTAATTAATAGGGAATAACCGGATTTCCGTAGCTTTTCAAGCATGATAGCCGCAACAACTGATGTACACAGCGAAAGACCCAGCTAAAATATTCCCCACTGATGGTTTGCTTAGGTGATTCGTGTGTCGATCTTTGCGTTGCAAAGTGGCGACAAGGGATTTTTTACGTGGCGGAAACTTGTCCCTGTGGACGAGTGGAACAACGTTGATAGCCGAGGCCGATTTATTCCGTTCGCTCCGCCCCGCGCATTTGCTTGGTTGACCATGACATTGGATCGTCGCAAACCAGTCGACACCCTAAAGTATGAAGAGATGGAAAATGAACGAAGCTGCGCGCAAGCTCGCCGCCATTGCTCCCGCCGAACAGCACTATCGCGAAGCGCCCAACAATATCGAAGCGGAACAGGCTCTTCTCGGCGCCATCCTCGTCAATAACGATGCCTATTATCGCGTCTCCGACTTCCTGAAGCCCGTCCATCTCTATGAGCCGCTGCATCGGAAGATCTTCGAGGTCGCTGGCGACATCATCCGCATGGGCAAGACCGCCAACCCGGTCACCATCAAGAACTTCCTGCCGGCGGAGGAAAAGGTCGGCGATATGACGGTCGCCCAATATCTGGCGCGCCTCGCCGTCGAAGCCGTGTCGATCATCAATGCGGAAGACTATGGCCGCGCCATCTACGACCTGGCGCTGCGCCGAGCGCTGATCACCATTGGCGAAGACATGGTCAATATCGCCTACGACGCGCCGCTCGATATGCCGCCGCAGACGCAGATCGAGGATACCGAGCGCCGGCTGTTCGAACTCGCCGAAAACGGCCGCTACGATGGCGGCTTCCAAGCCTTCAACGACGCGGTGGCGCTGGCGATCGACATGGCGGCCGTCGCCAAGGAGCGCGACGGCGGTCTTTCGGGGATATCCACGGGCATTCATTCGCTCGACAGCAAGATGGGCGGCCTTCAGCGCTCCGACTTGATCATCCTTGCCGGCCGCCCCGGCATGGGCAAGACCTCGCTTGCCACCAACATCGCCTACAACATCGCCGCCTCCTTCGAAGGCGAGGTGCAGGCAGATGGTTCGACCAAAGCGAAGAACGGTGGCGTCGTCGGCTTCTACTCGCTGGAAATGTCGTCCGAACAGCTCGCCACCCGTATCATCTCCGAGCAGACGGAAGTCTCCTCATCGAAGATCCGCCGCGGCGACATCAACGATGCCGATTTCGAGAAGCTGGTGGCATGCTCGATGATGATGCAGAAGGTGCCGCTCTACATCGACCAGACCGGCGGTATCTCCATCGCCCAGCTTGCTGCCCGCGCCCGACGTCTCAAGCGCCAGCGCGGTCTCGATGTTCTGGTCGTCGACTACGTGCAGCTCATGACCGGCTCCAAGAAGGCAGGGGAAAACCGCGTCCAGGAAATCACCGAAATCACCACGGGCCTGAAGGCTCTCGGCAAGGAGCTGAACGTTCCGATCGTCGCGCTCTCCCAGCTCTCGCGCGCCGTCGAAAGCCGCGAAGACAAGCGGCCACAGCTTTCCGACCTTCGCGAATCCGGCTCGATCGAGCAGGACGCCGACGTGGTGCTCTTCGTGTTCCGCGAGGAATATTACGTGAAGAATGCCGAGCCACGCGATGTGACCGATCCGAAGTACGCGGAATGGGAAGCACAGTTCGAGCGCGTGAAGGGCACGGCCGATGTCATCATCGCCAAGCAGCGCCACGGACCGACGGGCACGGTGCGGCTCGCCTTCCAGTCGGAATTCACCCGCTTTGCCGATCTCGCCGATTCCTCCTTCATTCAGTATGAGGAACACTGACGAGAAGCTTGCCGCGTCAATGTTCCGCTGGGAGGGAGAACCGCTACGCGCTTTTTCCGGAAACGCTTCAGAGTCCCGCAGCCCGCAGCAAAGCCACCGTCGCAACGCCGACAACAACACTTGCCAGCATCGGCAAGCGGCGGGAGGTGATTGCGGTGGCGGCGCAGGCCAGCGTCTCCGCCCAGCCGGCAGCAAAAGCTGTCGGGGCAATGACAGCCATCAGCACGGCCGGTGGAATGGCTTCGATTGCGGTTCGCCGGCGCTCGTCAATCCTAACGTAGCGAATCAAGACGAGACCGCCAACACGGGTGAAGATCGTTGCGGCAGCCATGGCGAGGATGGCGAGCAGAGTGTTGAGATCGAGCGTCATGCCGTCTGCTCCTGCGCTCTGCCTTTCCAGAAAGCCACCACCAGCCCCGCCAGTGCGCCGGCTGCAATATACCAGACACCGGGCACGAACTGGTGGACCGCAACGGCGGCAACGCCGCTTGCGGCAAGCACGGCGCCGGTTTCCGGCCCTTTCCAGAAACCCATGACCAGCACAATGAAGACGGCCGGAAAGGTGAAGTCGAGACCGATGACGGCGGGATCGCCGAGAAAGGCGCCAAGCAAAGCGCCCGCAAGCGACGAGCCGACCCATGCCAAATAGAAAGGCGTGACGATGCCCGCATACCAGGCGGGCGTGAGCCGCGTCGCACCTGCGCGGAATTCTGCCATGGCCCAAATCTCATCGGCGAGAAACAGCATGGCGCTATAGCGTTTGACGCCGGAGAAAGACTGTATCTTCACGCCGATCGAAGCGCTCATCAGCAAGTGCCTGACATTGACGAGCAGGGCCGCGAAGCCGGCGCCAATCCAGCTTGCGGGATGTGCCCAGATATCCATCGCCACAAATTGCGAACCGCCAGCGAAGACGAGCGCGCTCATCAGTGTGGTCTCCAGCGGCGAAAGCCCCTTGGTCGCCGAAACCGCGCCGAACACGAGGCCGATCGGCAGGACGGCGACGATCAGCGGAAAAATGGCACGCATCCCGGCTTTGAACTCGCCAGCCGGCCGGCTTTGCTGCAACATTGGCAACCTCCACATCAACAATGACGGAGAGATAGCCGACGCCCACCGGCGCTGTATTGAACGAAAGTGATTGGAGCATTTTCAGGAAAAGCGTGCAGCGTTTTCGCGATTCAAGGAGAAGCAAGAATGCGCTAGCCGACGCGGAACTGGCCCGGAGTGACGCCGGTGCGCGATTTGAAGTGGCGGGTGAAATGCGCCTGATCGGCGAAACCGCATTCCACGGCAACATCGGCCGGCATGCGGCCTTCTCTGAGCAATCGGCGGGCAACGATTACGCGCCGGTCAGTCAGAAAGGCATGGGGCGTAATGTAATACTCCCTCCGGAAAGCGCGGATCAGGTGCGCGCGGCTCAGCCCCGCGACCTTGGCCAACTCCTCCAATCCGATATCACTGTCGAAATTCTCAATGAGGTAATCGCGGGCGCGGGCGACGGCACTCCGCTCCTTGGTATCGACGGGCAGAACGATCATGCTACCGTAGCGCGCAAAGAGCGCCGCCAGCACCGAGAACATGCTTTCATCGGATTCCAGCGCGCCGGCGCCGCTCTCGAGTGTGCGGTGCGCCTTGTGGAAGGCGCTGGCAAGCTGCGGATCGCGCGACAGCGAACTGGCGAAAGAGGGCGTCGCGTTGAAGGCTTTGCCCGTAACGTCTTCCAGAATGTCGACGAAGAGCTTCGTGTCCGGGTAGATCATGCGGTAGCGATAGCCTTCGCCGCCCGGAGCGCCGTCGTGGACTGTGTCAGGATTGACCAGATAGAGATCGCCCGGTCCGGTTTCCTCCCGCCTGCCGTGCAATGTGACGATCTGGCTGCCGCGTTCAATCGCCCCGATGCTGAACGTGTCATGCGCATGCGGCGCATATTCATGCGTCACGAAGCTTGCGCTCAGGCATTCCATGCCGCGAAAGCGACCGTCCCGCCAGAAGCGGGTCGATTCCACCTTGGCAAGCGGCATGGCGTCAGCCGCCTCTTTCTGCGAAACGTTCTGCATGTCAGCACATTAGCGGTCCGGCTCCCGCGCGTCTTGAATAAAAGTGATCGCATATGAGAAAGGCTGGTATCTGCCTGTCTGCGCGCATTCTTGAGAAGGCGTGATCGGATCCGTCATTCTGCTGGACGATCAAAAGATGAAAACCTAAAAAACATTAAGCCCAAACCCGCCCTTGGAGGAGAAGACAAATTGAAACGCATCGAGATGAAGGTGAGCGGCGGCTGCCAGTGCGGTGCCGTGCGCTATCACGCAAGCGCTATGCTCGACAATTCGCATCTCTGCCACTGCCGCATGTGCCAGAAAGCCTCCGGCAACATCTTTGCCGCACTCGTCGCCGCGCCCGATGATGCGCTCACATGGACACGCGGCAAGCCGAGTGTCTGGAAGAGCTCGGAGCTTGTCGAGCGTGGCTTCTGTGCCAATTGCGGCACGCCGTTGTTTTTCCATCACCTCGAAAACGGCCGCACCAACCTGATGATCGGTTCGCTGGACGATCCGCACGCCTTCCCGCCGCACGCCAATACCTGCACCGAGAATATGGTGGCATGGTTCGATACGATCACGGGCATGGAAAATACCGGTGTGACCGAAAATAACGGCGCCGATTGGGCTGCGGCGATCAAGTCGAGCAACAACCAGCATCCTGATCGCGATACCGCCTCATGGGCGGTGAGATGGCGTAACGACTGAGTCCTATTCTGGTGATTGCCAGCGAGGCACTGTCCGTCGCCGCTATTCCGAAATAGCCATCATCCCGGGAACTAAAGCCTACAACAGCTTACTTTCAAGATGATGCACGCTGCGTGCCTGAAGGCCTGCTCTTCAGCTAATTCATGCCTCGAAGCAGCCTGTTGGTTTCCGACCTGAGGCCGGAATCTATAGAAATGTGGCGACAGTTTTGCCTGATTTCGCATACATGCCTCGCAGCACTTTTTCTTTTCATCGACGACCAGTATCCTGGCTCAAGCCAAATCATCTCCGGCCATTTCCTTATTCAGGACGCTCCATGACAGATAATTTCAATGACGACGATGCTTTCGCTTCCGCCGGCCTGCGGCTGACGGTGGATCTCGGCGCGCTTGTCGAAAACTGGCGCGACCTCGCGCGCCGCTCGGGGAAGGCCCGCACGTCAGCCGTCGTCAAGGCCGATGCCTACGGGCTGGGGATCGAGGATATCGGCGAAACGCTTTACGCCGCCGGCGCGCGCGATTTCTTCGTCGCCACCGCCGACGAAGGCGCGACCTTGCGGCTCTATGCTCCGGAAGCGCGCATCTTCGTGCTGAGCGGCATCTGGCCGGGCATGGAGCGCCGGTTCTTCGAAAACGACCTCGTGCCCGTCATCGCTTCGGAGGAGCAGCTGACCTTCTGGATGGCGGTGCTATCGGAGTATGGCGACTATCCCTGCGCCTTGCAGGTCGACACGGGCTTCAACAGGCTCGGGCTGCCGATGGATGATGCGATCGCGCTTGCAGACGACGTTTCCCGTCCCGCAAGCTTTGCGCCTGTCCTCGTGATGAGCCACCTCGCCTGTGGCGACGATCCGTCCAATGCGATGAACAAGCAACAGCTCGAGGCCTTCCGCAGGGTCAGCGCCGCCTTCGAAGGCATCGAGGCGAGCCTTGCCAATTCGGCCGGCATATTCCTCGGATCGGACTATCATTTCGATCTCACCCGTCCCGGCATTGCCACCTATGGCGGCGAGGCGGTTCCCGGCATGGCCAATCCGATGCGTCCAGTGGCGACGGCGGAGGCGCGGATCATCCAGACCCGCTCCGTCAAATCAGGCGAAACCGTTGGGTATGGCCGCGCGCTTCAACTGACCCGCGACAGCCGGCTGGCGATCGTCTCGGCAGGCTATGCCGACGGCTACGTGCGCAGCCAGTCGAGCGGCGGCGTGCCGCTGCGCCAGACCGGCATCCCAGGCGGTCATGGCTTTATCGCCGGCCACAAGGTGCCCGTTGCAGGCCGCATCACCATGGACCTCACCATCTTCGATGTCACCGACCTGCCGGAAAACCTGGCCAAAGCCGGCGACTATGTCGAGCTCTTCGGCAGCAACATATCGGTCGACGAGGCCGCAAGGGCGGCTGGCACGATCGGCTACGAGATGCTGACCAGCTTGGGGCTGCGGCACGAGCGCCGGTATATCTCGGAAGAGGTCGAGGAATAGCCTCAGCGCGCGCTGATGGCCAGCCGGAGGCCGAGAGCCACGAACAGCGTGCCGAGACCGCGATCGAGCCATAGGCCGAGGCGGCGATTGCGTCGGAGGGCTTCGCTCAGTCGGCCGCCAAGCAGTATGAGCGGCGGTTCGATGAAGGCGGCCACGACGATGATCAGGCTGCCATGCAGCAAAAGCTGCGCCCAGACCGGACCGGCGCCTTCGACGACGAATTGCGGCAGGAAGGCCAGAAAGAAGATCGCAACCTTCGGGTTGAGTAGCGAGACCATGATGCCTTGCCGATAGATGCGGCTAAAGGGCAAGGCCCCGCCCGCCTCCTTGATCCACGCCCCCTCGCCCTTCGAGCGCAGCGCCTGGATGCCGAGCCAGATCAAATAGGCGGCACCGATCCACTTGACCGTCGAGAAGGCCAGCGCGGAAGCGGCCAGGATCGCCGAAAGGCCGGCAGCCGCCATCAGTACGTGCAGGCACGCGCCGCTCCAAATCCCGAACAGCGCCGCAAAGCCGGAGCGCATGCCGCTTCTGATCGTATGACCGAGAATGAAAGCGATATCCGGCCCCGGCGACAGATTAAGGAGTGTTGCGGCGGTCAGAAACCCGATCCAGTGAGCAAGTGTGTAGTCAAACATCGATCATCATCCATAAAACCCGGCATAAAAGCTGACACGATCGTCGTTGATACGGAAATCATTAGTTTTGATAGGCCGGCAAAGACATTATCTGACAGCCGATCGCGATTCGTCGCGGAAAGCAACGCATTCGAAGTTTGAGAACAGCATCCGATGGCTAAAGCCCGCACACAATTCATCTGCCAGAACTGCGGCACGGTCCACAATCGCTGGGCCGGCAAATGCGACAGCTGCGGCGCATGGAACACCATCGTCGAGGAAGATCCGTTGGGTGGGATCGGCGGCGGTCCGGCCAAGACGCCGAAGAAGGGCAAGCCTGTCACGCTGACGACGCTTTCGGGCGAGATCGAGGAAGCGCCACGCATCCATACCGGCTTGTCCGAGCTCGACCGCGCGACCGGCGGCGGTTTCGTCCGCGGCTCGGCCGTTCTGGTCGGCGGCGATCCCGGCATCGGCAAGTCGACGCTGTTGATGCAGGCAGCGGCAGCGCTCGCCCGGCGCGGGCACAAGATCATTTATGTTTCCGGCGAAGAGGCCGTGGCGCAGGTTCGCCTGCGCGCCCAGCGACTGAAGGCGGCCGACACGGAAGTGCTGCTCGCGGCGGAAACCAATGTCGAGGATATTCTGGCGACGCTTTCCGAAGGCAAGCGGCCGGATCTCGTCATCATCGATTCCATCCAGACGCTGTGGAGCGAGCTTGCCGAATCCGCGCCCGGCACCGTCACGCAGGTGCGCACCGGCGTGCAAGCGATGATCCGCTTCGCCAAGCAGACGGGTACCGCGATGGTGCTGGTCGGCCACGTCACGAAGGATGGCCAGATCGCCGGACCGCGCGTCGTCGAGCATATGGTCGATGCCGTCCTCTATTTCGAAGGCGATCGCAGCCATCATTACCGCATCCTGCGCACGGTGAAGAATCGTTTCGGCCCGACCGATGAGATCGGCGTATTCGAAATGTCCGACGCCGGCCTGCGCGACGTGGCCAACCCGTCCGAACTCTTTCTCGGAGAGCGCAACGAAAAGTCGCCGGGTGCAGCGGTCTTTGCCGGCATCGAGGGCACCCGCCCTGTGTTGGTCGAGGTGCAGGCTCTGGTTGCGCCGACATCGCTCGGCACGCCGCGTCGTGCCATCGTCGGCTGGGATTCGGCACGCCTTTCGATGATTCTCGCCGTTCTGGAAGCGCATTGCGGCGTGCGGCTCGGCCAGCATGATGTTTATCTCAATATTGCCGGTGGTTATCGCATTTCCGAGCCGGCTGCGGACCTTGCCGTCGCTTCTGCACTGGTTTCCTCCTTGGCCGGTCTTGCCCTGCCCGCCGATTGCGTCTATTTCGGCGAAGTCAGCCTGTCGGGCGCCGTCCGGCCGGTTGCGCACACCGCCCAGCGCCTCAAGGAAGCCGAGAAGCTGGGATTTTCCGGGGCCGTCCTGCCTGCCGCTTCCGCCGACCTGCCAAAGGTCAACGGCGGACGCTGGAGCGAGATTGACAGCCTGCCGGATCTGGTGGCGCGCATTGCTGGATCGAAGGGCGCGCTCAAGCGCGCGGAAGACGAAGACTGAGCCTTACTTCAGCCGTTCTTGGCGAAGAAGAGGCTCATGATTGAGGCCGATGCCGACCATAAGGTTTGGCAAGTCTTGAAGTGGATTGTAGATGCCCATTACGATTTTCGACGGTATTGTTATCGGCGTTCTTCTCTTCTCCGCCGTTCTGGCCATGGTTCGCGGTTTTTCGCGCGAAATCCTATCGATCGTCAGCTGGGGCGGCTCCGCAGTCGCCGCCTACTATCTTTATCCGCTGCTCGTTCCCTATGCCCTGCAATACAAGGCCGATACCAAGATCGCGACGATCGCCTCGGCCGCCGTCATCTTCCTGCTGGCGCTGATCATCATTTCCTTCATCACCATCCGGATTGCCGATTTCATCATCGACAGCCGCATCGGCGCGCTCGACCGGACGCTCGGCTTCCTCTTCGGCGCGGCCCGCGGCCTGCTCCTGATGGTTGTCGTTGTCGCCTTCTGGAACTGGCTGGTGGCTCCGGCCGCCCGTCCGGACTGGGTCAACAACGCCAAGTCCAAGCCGTTCCTCGATTCGATGGTTGAGAAGCTGACCGCAGCGCTTCCACAAGACATTCAGGCAAGGCTGCCGGCCGAGATCCTCAACAAGATCGCGCCGAACCAACAGCAGCGTGGGAGTGGCGATAACGCCGCGCCGAACGATACCGCGCCGTCGGATGATGCGCCCGCGCCGCAGACAAACAATTGACGGTGTGTTTACAGGCTTGACCTGCCGCTCGAGAATCGCCATTTGAGCGGCGTGACGATAGAAGATCCGGCCCGATATTTTTTCCGGCCGGATTTTGAGCTATTTTAATGGTCACTCGTGACGCCGCCCCGATCCGTCCACGTTGAGAGCAAAGGCCCGCAGCCATGAACCATTCCGTTTCCATCGAGGACGACATCGACGGCGACACGCTGCATGAAGAATGCGGCGTCTTCGGCATTTTGGGACATCCGGACGCGGCGACGCTGACGGCTCTCGGTCTCCACGCCCTGCAGCATCGCGGCCAGGAGGCGGCCGGCATCGTTTCCTTCGATGGTCAGCGCTTCCATTCCGAGCGACGGATGGGTCTCGTCGGCGATCACTATACCGACCCCGCGACGCTGGCCCGCCTGCCCGGCGACCGCTCCATGGGCCATGTGCGCTACTCAACGACAGGCGAGACGATCCTGCGCAACGTGCAGCCACTGTTTGCCGAGCTGGAAGTCGGCGGCATCGCGATTGCCCATAACGGCAATTTCACCAATGGCCTGACCATGCGCCGGCAGCTGATCGCCGACGGCGCGATCTGTCAGTCGACCTCGGATACGGAAGTCGTCCTGCATCTCATCGCCCGCTCCAAGCAGGCCTCCTCCTCCGACCGCTTCATCGATGCCATCAGGCAGATGGAAGGCGGCTATTCGATGCTCGCCATGACGCGCACGAAGCTTATCGCCGCCCGCGACCCGATCGGCATCCGGCCGCTGGTCATGGGTGAGCTCGACGGCAAGCCGATCTTCTGTTCGGAAACCTGCGCGCTCGACATCATCGGCGCGAAATACGTCCGCGACATCGAAAACGGCGAGGTCGTCATCTGCGAGATCCAGCCCGACGGCTCGATCACCATCGATGCCCGCAAGCCCGAAGCTCCGAAGCCCGAGCGGCTCTGCCTCTTCGAATATGTCTATTTCGCCCGCCCCGATTCCGTCGTCGGCGGCCGTAACGTCTATGTTGCGCGCAAGAACATGGGCATCAATCTCGCCAAGGAAGCTCCCATCGAGGCCGATGTCGTCGTGCCGGTGCCGGACGGCGGCACGCCGGCGGCGATCGGCTATGCCCAGGCGAGCGGCATTCCCTTCGAACTCGGCATCATCCGCAATCACTATGTCGGCCGCACCTTCATCGAGCCGACGCAGCAGATCCGCGCCTTCGGCGTGAAGCTCAAGCACTCCGCCAACCGAGCCATCATCGAGGGCAAGCGGGTCGTGCTGGTGGATGATTCCATCGTGCGCGGCACGACATCGGTGAAGATCGTGCAGATGATCCGCGACGCCGGCGCCCGCGAGGTGCATATCCGCGTCGCCAGCCCGATGATCTTCCATCCGGACTTCTACGGCATCGACACGCCGGACGCCGAAAAGCTGCTCGCCAACCAATACAGCAGCCTGAAGGCCATGTGCGATTTCATCGGCGCGGATTCGCTGGAATTCCTGTCGATCGACGGCCTTTATCGGGCTGTCGGCGGCGAGCCGCGCGACAATGCGCAGCCGCAATTCACCGATCACTATTTCACCGGCGATTATCCCACCCGCCTGCTCGACAAGGAAAGCACCAGCAACGTGCGCAAGCTTTCCGTTCTCGCCAGCAACGGCTGAGCCAGGCGACGGTTGACGGGGGCATTCTTGCCCCCTTTTTCTTTTCCACGCATTCGGATCAGGACAGCATGAGCGTCAATCTCAAGGACAAGATCGCCCTCGTCACGGGCGCATCGCGCGGCATCGGTTATTTCACGGCATTGGAACTGGCCAAGGCCGGCGCGCATGTGATCGCCTGCGCCCGCACGGTCGGCGGACTTGAGGAACTGGACGATGCCATCAAGGCTGCCGGCGGCTCCGCGACGCTCGTTCCCTTCGATCTCGGCGATATGAATGCCATCGATGCGCTCGGCGGCTCGATCTTCGAACGCTGGGGCAAGCTCGATATCCTCGTCGCCAATGCTGGCGTGCTCGGCGTGATCTCGCCCATCGGCCATGTCGAGGCCAAGGTGTTCGAGAAGGTGATGACCATCAACGTCACCGCCACCTGGCGGTTGATCCGCTCGGTCGAGCCGCTGCTGATGCGTTCCGATGCCGGACGCGCGGTCATCCTGTCGTCGGCTGCCGCCCATCGCTGCCGGCCCTTCTGGGGACCTTATTCCGCATCCAAGGCCGCCGTCGAGGCGCTGGCGCGGACCTGGGCCGGGGAAACGCAAAGCACGCCGCTGCGCATTACCAGCGTCGACCCCGGTGCGACCCGCACCGCCATGCGCGCCCAGGCCATGCCCGGCGAAGATCCGGAGACGCTGCCGCATCCCCGCGAAGTCGCTCAGGCGATCCTACCGCTCACCGGCCCTGACGTGACTGAAACCGGCAAGCTCTTCATCGTGCGCGAGAACAAGCTCGTCGGCTATCGGATGCCGGAATAAAAACACCTTCGCGCAGGCGCAATATGCGCGCAGCACACGTTGAGTGTTTCGCCGTAAGGCTTACGCTTCGCCTTCGCTCGGGGCGCTCCGAACGAACGCCTGTCGCCCCCTCATCCGACCCTTCGGGCCACCTTCTCCCCGAGGGGAGAAGGAGAGATTGGGCTCTTGACCAATCACCGTAGTCGAGCGATAAAGCCTGCCATGAAAACGGTTATCTGCATTATCTGCCGGAAAATTATTCGCTAGCGTTTCGCTGGCCTGGCCGTTTTCGTCTCCCAAAATCCAAGATGACAAACGTCCGGCCTGCCGGTGACGCTATTTTTCGGATTTATGCGTTTGGGAGAGTGACATGGCCGCCGAGCCGCAACTGAAGTTCTACAACACGCTGACACGCGAAAAGGTCGATTTCCTGCCGATCGATCGCGATCATGTCCGCATGTATGTCTGCGGCCCCACGGTCTATGATTTCGCCCATATCGGCAATGCCCGCCCGGCCATCGTCTTCGACGTGCTGTTCCGGCTGCTGCGGCATGTCTATGGCGAAAGCCATGTCACCTATGTCCGCAACATCACCGATGTCGACGACAAGATCAACGCGCGCGCGCTGCGAGATCATCCAGGCCTGCCGCTGAACGAGGCGATCCGCCTGGTGACGGAGAAGACCGAGCGCCAATATCGCGAGGATACGACGGCGCTGGGCTGCCTGGAGCCGACGGTGCAGCCGCGCGCGACTGACAATATCGCGCAAATGATTGCAATCATCGAGACGCTGATATCAAAGGGTCATGCCTACCGGGCTGCCGGTGAAGTGCTGTTCGACACCAAGTCGATGGCCGATTACGGCCAGCTTTCGAAGCGCAATCTCGATGAGCAGCAGGCGGGCGCCCGCGTCGCGGTGGACGAACATAAGAAGAGCCCCGGCGATTTCGTGCTGTGGAAGCTGTCGGATGAGAACGAGCCCGGCTGGGAAAGCCCGTGGGGCCGCGGCCGTCCGGGCTGGCATATCGAATGCTCGGCCATGAGCGGGCGCTATCTCGGCGATGTCTTCGACATTCACGGCGGTGGTCTCGATCTGATCTTCCCGCACCATGAGAACGAAATCGCCCAGTCGCGTTGCGCGCACGGCACGCATGCGATGGCGAATGTCTGGATGCATAACGGCTTCGTGCAGGTCGAAGGCCGCAAGATGTCGAAATCGGAAGGCAATTTCGTCACCATCCATGAGCTGCTGCAGACGGAAAAGCTCGGCGGCCGGACATGGCCGGGCGAAGTGCTCAGGCTTGCCATGCTGATGACGCATTATCGCGAGCCGATCGACTTTTCCGTCAAGCGGCTCGAGGAAGCCGAACGGCTGATCGCCAGATGGCCGGCGGCGGATGCCAGCGGTGCTGCGCCGGATGCAACGATCCTCGCCGCCCTCGCCGACGACCTCAACACCGTTGCCGCCATCCAGGCACTGCACGCGCTGGCACAGGCGGCCAATGCTGATGCGAGCCTTCTGCCTGTCTTCGCGGCCAGTGCCGATCTTCTCGGCCTGCTGCCGAAGAAGGCCGAGGTCGACGAAGCCGTCGTTGCCGAGATCGATGCCAAGGTGCGCCAGCGGCTAGAACTGCTGAAGGCGAAGAACTTCGCCGAAGCCGACAAGCTTCGCGAAGAACTTGCGGCAAGAGGCATCCAGTTGAAGGATGGCAAGGATGCGGTGACGGGCGAGCGCATCACGACTTGGGAGGTCAAGCGGTGAGCTTCGTTACCCCCCTCTGTCACTTTCGTGACATCTCCCCCACAAAGGGGGAGATTGGGGGGAGTTTGCCGCGCGTCTTCAACCAAAAGCTAACACCCGCTGCAGCAGCCAAAGATCGCCGTACCCTTTCGGACGGATATCGAGAGCGCAGAGTTAGCCGCGAACAATCTCCCCCCTTGTGGGGGAGATGTCACGAAATGACAGAGGGGGGTACTTTGCCGCACACTCCAGTCCCGCCGAAAACTCGAAGCAATGCCCGGCGCATGCGCAACGTCATAACCGATGCGGAACTGCGCCTCTGGAATGAATTGCGCGCCCATCGCCTCATGGGCCTTGGCTTCCGCCGCCAGCTGCCCATTGCCGGCTACATCGTCGATTTCGCCTGCCCCACTGAAAAACTCATCGTTGAAGTCGATGGCTCCCAGCATGGCAATGGTCGCGATCAGACCTATGATCAGGTTCGTACCCGCCGGCTCGAAGCCGACGGCTGGATCGTCCTGCGTTTCTGGAACGACGACGTCCTGAAAGACATAGACAATGTCTGCATGCATATCCTCATCGTCGCTGGAAAGGATAAGGCATGACCGCCTCGACCTACACCGGCGGTTGCCAATGCGGCGCGGTTCGCTTCCTGGTGCGGGGTGAGCTGAAGGACGCGTCGATCTGTCATTGCCGCATGTGCCAGAAGGCCTTCGGCGCCTATTATGCGCCGCTGGTCTCGACGCGCGGCGCCGAACTCGCGTGGACGCGCGGAGAACGCAAAACCTTCCAATCGTCCAACTATGTGAAGCGCGGCTTCTGTGGGGATTGCGGCACGCCGCTGACATATGAGGCGCCGGATGGCATTGCCGTGGCCGCCGGCGCCTTCGACGACCCTTCGAAGCTGCCGCCCGTCGTGCAATATGGCACGGAAGCCAAGATCGGCTTTGTCGATGGGCTGCATCTGCTGCCGGGGCACCGGACGGAAGAGGACGCGGAACAGGCGCCCTTCGTGCTGGAGCTTGTGTCCAACCAGCATCCCGATCACGATACGGCGGCATGGCCACCGGAGGCTGACAAATGACAATCGCGGAGACATATAGCGGTGGCTGCCAATGCGGCGCGGTTCGCTATCGCGCCACCGGCGCCCTCGGCTATCCCCATCTCTGTCATTGCCGCATGTGCCAGAAGGCTTCCGGCAATTACGCCCTGCCACTGGGGAATGCCAAACGTGCTGATTTCGAGCTGACGCGTGGTGAACCTTCATGGTTTCATTCGTCGGATCTTGTGCGTCGCGGCTTTTGCGGCACCTGCGGTACCCCATTGTTTTATGATGTTCCCGGCACGGATTCCATCAATGTGACACTTGGTTCATTGGATGAGCCGGCGACGGTCCAACCCGTCGCGCAATCAAACCTCGTAGCAAAGATGCCATGGTTCCATGCACTGGATGTATTGCCGGCGGAACCAGATGAGGATGGTTCTGATCGTGCGGTGTCGATCCGACTATCCAATCATCAACATCCCGATCACGATACCTCAAGCTGGCCAGAGGAGAAGCGCCATGACTGAAGCCACCAGAAGCGGAGGATGCCAATGCGGCGCGGTGCGGTTCCGCATTCGCGGTCAGCTCGGCCGCCCCTCGATCTGCCATTGCCGCATGTGCCAGAAGCAGTTCGGCAGCTTCTTCTCCGCGCTTGTTACGGCACCTGAAGACGGCCTTGAATGGACGCGCGGCGAGCCGAGCTACTTCCAGTCCTCCGTCAATATCGACCGCGGCTTCTGCAAGAACTGCGGCACGCCGCTGACCTACCGTCATCCCGGCGGCCTCGAAATCGCCATCGGCGCTTTCGACGAGCGCGACGATCTCGCGCCGCAGATCCAGGTGAATCATGCCTCGCGCCTGCCCTGGGTGGAGACGATCTTCGAAAAGCCCGTCCATCAGGATCCGGACTTCTATTCGCGGCAGGAGCAGATCATTTCCTTCCAGCACCCCGATCACGATACGGACGTCTGGCCGGCCGAGGGGCTGAAAATATGACCGAGATACTGCGGACATTCTATCCCGAAATCGAGCCCTATGCCTCCGGCCATCTCGATGTCGGCGACGGTCATGTGATCTATTGGGAACGCGTGGGAACTCCGGGCGCCAAGCCGGCCGTCTTCCTGCATGGCGGGCCGGGCGGCGGCATCTCGCCGAGCCATCGCCGCATGTTCGATCCGGCGCTTTACGATGTGACCTTGTTCGACCAGCGCGGCTGCGGGCGCTCGACGCCGCATGCTGGCCTCGAGGCCAACACGACCTGGCATCTGGTCGATGATATCGAGCGGCTGCGTGACATGGCCGGCGCGGAGAAATGGCTTGTTTTCGGCGGATCCTGGGGCTCGACGCTGGCGCTCGCCTATTCCGAAACGCATCCGGAGCGGGTTTCCGAACTGGTCGTGCGCGGCATCTACACGCTGACGAAAGCCGAGCTCGACTGGTATTATCAGTTCGGCGTCTCAGAGATGTTCCCCGACAAATGGGAGCGCTTCGTGGCACCCATCCCACCGGAAGAGCGGCATGAGATGATGGCCGCCTACCACCGCCTGCTGACGCATCCCGACAAATCAGCCCGTCTGGAGGCCGCCAAGGCTTGGTCGATCTGGGAAGGCGAAACGATTACCCTGCTCCCGGAGCCCACCGTCAGCGCCCAGTTCGAGGATGCGGAATATGCACATGCCTTTGCCCGCATCGAGAACCATTTCTTCGTCAATGCCGGCTGGCTCGAGGAAGGCCAACTGCTGCGCGACGCTTACAAGCTGAAGGACATTCCCGGCGTCATCGTCCATGGCCGCTACGATATGCCCTGCCCGGCGAGATATGCCTGGGCGCTGCACAAGGCCTGGCCGAAAGCGGAGTTTCATCTGATCGAGGGCGCGGGCCATGCCTCGTCCGAGCCGGGCATTCTCGATCAGCTGATCCGTGCCACGGATAAGTTTGGTGGGAAAGCATAGGCCGAGTAAGGCCCCTCACCCTAACCCTCTCCCCGCACGCGGGGAGAGGGAACGACCTCAAAAGCCCCTTCGCCCCGTGTAAACGGGGAGAAGGTGGACTCGAACGGTTTAGCAAGGCGAAACCGAGAGAGGACGGATGAGGGGCACTCCATTATCAAAACCGGTTCGCCGGAGGAAACAGTATGACACGCGAAAAAATCTATCTCTTCGACACGACGCTCCGCGACGGGCAGCAAACGCCCGGCATCGATTTTTCGGTCGAGGACAAGATTGCCATCGCAACCATGCTGGACGAATTCGGCCTGGACTACGTCGAGGGCGGCTATCCCGGCGCCAACCCGACCGATACCGCGTTCTTCAACGAGAAACGCACGAATTCCGCCTCCTTCGTCGCCTTCGGCATGACGAAGCGCGCTGGCGTCTCCGCCTCCAATGATCCGGGCCTCGCCAGCCTCCTGCAGGCGAAATCCGATGCCATCTGTTTCGTGGCGAAAAGCTGGGACTATCACGTCAAGGTGGCTCTCGGCTGTACCAACGAGGAGAATCTCGAAAGCATTGCTGAGAGCGTCAAGGCGGCTGTCGGCGCCGGCAAGGAAGCCCTGGTCGACTGCGAGCACTTCTTCGACGGCTACAAGGCCAATCCGACCTATGCGCTGGCCTGCGCGAAGACCGCCTATGACGCCGGGGCGCGCTGGGTCGTGCTTTGCGACACCAATGGCGGCACGCAGCCGCCGGAGGTCCGCGCCATCGTCGAGGCAGTCATCGCCTGCGGCGTTCCCGGGGACTGTCTTGGCATCCATGCCCATAACGACACCGGGCAGGCGGTCGCCAATTCGCTTGCGGCGGTCGAGGCCGGCGTCCGGCAGATCCAGGGCACCTTGAACGGCATCGGCGAACGCTGCGGCAATGCCAACCTGATCACGCTGATCCCGACGCTGGCGCTGAAGAGGGCCTATAGCGAGCGCTTCGAAACCACGATCGATGCGGAACGGCTCGTCGGGCTCACCCGCCTTTCGCACGCCTTCGACGAGCTGCTGAACCGCTCTCCGGACCATCAAGCGCCCTATGTCGGCGCCTCGGCCTTTGCGACCAAGGCCGGCATCCACGCTTCGGCGCTGCTGAAGGACCCGCGCACCTACGAGCACGTGCCGCCGGAAAGCGTCGGCAACTTCCGCAAGGTCATGGTGTCGGATCAGGGCGGGAAGTCGAACTTCATCAACGCCCTGAAGCGGCGCGGCATCGAGGTCGGCAAGGACGATCCCAAGCTTGATCAGTTGATCCAGATCGTCAAGGAGCGTGAAGCGACGGGCTATGCTTACGAAGGCGCGGATGCAAGCTTCGAGCTGCTGGCACGCCGCACGCTCGGCACCATCCCGGAATTCTTCGCGATCGACGGCTTCCGCGTCATGGTCGAGCGCCGCTTCGATTCCCACGGCCGGGTGAAGATCGTCTCGGAAGCGGTGGTCAAGATCATCGTCGACGGCGAGACCATCATGTCGGTCGCCGAGGGCGACGGCCCGGTCAATGCGCTCGACCTGGCGCTGCGCAAGAATTTCGGCAAATACCAGCATGAGATCGACGATCTGGAGCTTGCCGATTTCAAGGTGCGTATCCTCAACGGCGGCACGGAGGCCATCACTCGCGTTCTGATCGAATCCACCGACAGTAGCGGCGTGCGCTGGTGGACGGTCGGCGTATCCGAAAACATCATCGACGCCTCATTCCAGGCGCTGATGGATTCCGTCATCTACAAGCTGATGAAGAACCGGCATATGGCAGGCAGAATAGCGGCGGAGTGATCCGCCGCTCATCAAAAAGCTTGACGATGTGGTCAAGGAAATGAATTGGCCACACAGCATGCGTTGGAGTAATCCCGTCTCAAATAATATGAAAGACGGGAAAATTCATGGCCACCGATGCGGTCCAACCGGAAATCAAGAACAGCGACAGCGCCCGGGGTTTCGGCTTCGTGCTGACGGCCTATCTCTTCTGGAGCGTCCTGCCGCTTTATATGAAGGCGCTGGCGCATATCCCGGCTTTCGAGGTCATTGCGCACCGCATCGTCTGGTCGGTTCCGGTCGCCGGCATCGTGCTGTTGGCGTTGGGACGCCTGGGTGACATCAGGGCGGCGTTTCGCAACCCACAGACGATCGCCATGGCGTTGCTGACGGCGATGCTGGTCACCATCAATTGGGGAACCTATGTGTGGGCGATCGGTGCCGGCCATTCGCTCGATGCTGCGCTTGGCTATTTCATCAACCCGCTGTTCAGCATCGCGCTCGGTGCCATCCTGCTCAAGGAAAAACTGGCACCGACGCAGATCGTCGCGATCGGGCTGGCGGCGATAGCCGTCATCATCCTGACCGTCAAGGCCGGCACCCTGCCCTGGGTCGCACTATCGCTGACCTTCTCTTGGGGCTTCTACGCCTTTTTCCGCAAGACGCTGCCTGTCGGTGCCAATCAGGGCTTCTTCATCGAGGTGCTGCTGCTCTGCATTCCGGCAACGCTTTACATCGTCTATCTGGAGACGCACGGCGAAGGCCATTTCTACCAGACCGGCCTGTCGGACACCGCGCTTCTGCTCGGCTGCGGGCTTGTGACGGCGCTGCCGCTGATGATCTTCGCGAACGGCGCGAAGCTTCTCAGAATGTCGACCATCGGCATCATGCAGTACATCGTCCCGACGATGGTCTTCCTGATTGCCATCTTCCTGTTCAAGGAACCCTTCGGCACGACACAGCTGATCGCATTCTCGCTGATCTGGGCCGGTCTCGTGCTCTACAGCTGGTCGATGCTGCGTCAGAGCCGAGGACGCTAACGGCGCGATATGGTTAGCAAATCGCGAATCAGAGCTTAGAAATAACGGCCGCCTCGCCGCCGCGGTCGCCATGCGTCTCGGCGGCGTGCTTACGGATGGCCGGGATGATGTCGGCGATCTTGTCGATGACCAGCGGCTGGACGCGGTGGGCGGTATGGACGAAACCCTCTTCCGTCATGTGGCGGATGAGCTCCATCATCGGATCCCAGAAACCGTTGATATTGGCGAAGACCATCGGCTTTTCGTGACGGCCGAGCTGGCCCCAGGTCATGATTTCGACGATCTCTTCCAAGGTGCCGATACCGCCCGGCAATGCCACGAAGGCATCGGCGCGCTCGAACATACCATGTTTGCGCGCATGCATATCAGGCGTTATGATAAGCTCGTCGAGCTGACCGAGCGAATGGCGCGTCGCTTCCATGTCGACGAGAAATTCCGGGATGATGCCGGTGACCTGGCCGCCATGCGACAGGACACCGCTTGCGACGGCGCCCATGATGCCTTTCGTTCCGCCGCCATAGACCAGGCGCAGGCCGCTTTCGGCAATGCTTTTGCCTAGCTCGCGGCCGGCAGCCATGTGAGAGGGATCGCGCCCCGGCCTTGAGCCGCAATAAACGCAAATGGATCGAATTGGCGTGGAATCGTCGGTCATGGTTCCAAACAACTATGCTGCAGATGCTCAGTCAAGATTTTTCAAAGGAAAACTTGTGCCGGGACATGCGAAAATGGCTGAGAAAGCTTGTAAAAGCAGGCGAAATCGCTAGCAATTTTAGGAGTTGCGACGACTTCGCCGCGTGGAGATGAATAATGATGAAGAACCGTGCCGGTTGGCTGGCTCTGTTGGTGTTGGCAATTGCGACCCTGTTGATGGTCTTTTTCGTGATGCCACGCATCAACGGCGACAAGAATCCGATCGGCAGCGCCGTCAATCAGGCCGGCGACACGGTGAAGAATACGATCGACGAAAACGCGCAAAAGGCCGGCGATCCCGCGAATAAAGCCACGCAGAATGCCGCATCGGGCGCCGTCAACACCGCCGATCTTGCCAAGAAGCTGACCAACCTGACAGGCGCGGCCACGGCCTCGCTTACCGATCTCAAGGCGCTGTTCAAGGATGGCGCCACCCCGGCGCAGGACGTCTTCGCGGCTGCAAAGACGAAGGCGATCACGGCGCTGCAGTCGATCGTCGGCTTCGCCCTTCCGGAAGGCATCGACGCGGCAACGACGGGCCTTGTGAAGAAGATACAGGACGGGGCAGCCAAGGCGCTCGCCATCACTCAATCCCTCCCCGATAACGCCACCGAAGCCGGCGGCGCGATCGACAAGGCAATGGCGGTGCTGACTGGCCAGACAATGCCTGGGACCGACGCCGCTGGGAAGCCTCGAGTACCGTCGTTCGACGTGCTGCGCGTCGAGCCGGATGGTTCCACCGTCATTGCCGGCTCGGCCGAGCCGAACGCGAAACTGGAGATCGTCGACGGGGAAAAAGTGGTCACCACGACCAATGTCGGCCCCAGTGGCGACTTTGCCGCCGTCCTCGACAATCCGCTGCCGCCCGGCGACCATGAATTGATGCTGCGGGCAACCGGCAAGGACGGCAAGGTTGCCACCTCCGAGGAAGTCGCAACGGTCTCCGTGCCGAAAGACGATTCGACACAACTTCTCGCCATGGTCTCCAAGCCGGGCGCCGCGAGCCGCATCATTACCGCGCCCTCGGTCAAGCAAGGTCGTTTGGCGTCCGCCGAGTCCAATGGGCAGGCTGCCGACCCGCAGGCGAAGGCAACAGATGCCAAGCCGCAGCAGGACGGCGCGGTTGTCGCATCCGCCAACCCCGCCGCCGGCACGGCAGCGCCGCCGGCGGCGAAGACGGGTGCGGGTCCGGACGCCGTGGTCAACGCCGTCGAAATCGAAAACGACCATATCTTCGTTGCCGGCAGCGCGAAGCCGAATTCTAAGGTGCGCGCCTATGCCGACGACAAGCTCATCGGCGAGAGCGTTGCGGAAGCGGACGGCCATTTCGTCATCGACGGACCGATGCCGCTTGCCGTCGGCGATCACAAGATCCGCGTCGACGTGCTCGACGGAGCGGGCAAGGTCATCGTTCGCACCAACGTCAACTTCACGCGACCGGAGGGCAATCAGGTGACGGTGGCGGCCCAGACGCCGGCTGCCGCCAATAGCCCGGGACAGGTGGCGACCACGAGTATGGTGCCGCTCGACGAGGGCGAGCTCGCCAAGCTCAAGGAAGGCGCCGGCAAGGCCTTCGCACTGCTCAAGAGCCTGTTTACCGACGGCAAGCAGCCAAATGTGGAACAGCTCGCCGCGGCTCGCTCCGGCACGGAAATCGCCCTGAAATCGCTTTCGGAATTTCGCCCGTCGATCAATGCCACCGCGGACCTGAAGAAGACCGCGGCCGACGCCGCAAGGGCCGCTGCCAAGGCGCTGGGCGTATTGGAGCTTCTGCCGAAGGATGCAAAATCGGTCGGTGCGGCGCTGCCAGGCCTCGAGCAGCTTGTCGCAGTCGTTACCGCTCCCGCGCAGACGTCGCCGGCACAGCCGAACGTGGAGGTTTCCTCCAGCGAAAGCGGCCCGAAAACGCTGGAGCAGGCACCGCTTTCGCAGGACACCAATGCCGTCATCATTCGCCGTGGCGATACGCTCTGGCAGATTTCCCGCCGCACCTATGGTGCCGGCGTGCGCTACACGACCATCTATCTGGCGAACGAGGACAAGATCAACAATCCGGACCGGATCCTTCCCGGTCAGGTCTTCGGACTGCCGAAGGATGCGCTGCCGAATGCCGAGGAACTTCACCGCAAGCGGCTGTCCGGCGAACATCTCTAGGTCATCCAGCGGGACCATCATCATCGGCCAGGCGCCACCAGCGCCTGGCCGATGCTTTTATGCGTCAAAAAAATAGTGTAAGCGTCGCGCGACCTTCATCGCCTTCGCCGAACGGCCTTACCCGCATGCGAAGGTTTCACAGCCAGCCGCGCAATAGTTGCCGCGCCAGGCTGTCCCAATCATTCGCCGGAGACGGGCATGGCTGACCGCAATAAAACAATATCGGCGGATTCCAGCAATCCGATGAACACGATCGTCAATCTCTGGCCCTATATGTGGCCGAGCGGGCGCATGGACCTGAAGATGCGCGTCGTCTGGGCGACCGTCTTCCTGCTGGTCTCCAAATTCTTCCTGCTGCTGGTTCCCTATTTCTTCAAATGGTCCGTCGATGCGCTGAACGGCAAGCTCGACATGCAGGGCATCCTGCCGGCCTTCATGGTCGGCGCCATCGCATTGATCGTCGCCACCAACCTGACCCGCCTGATCCAGCTTGGCCTCAACCAGCTGCGCGATGCGCTGTTTGCGAGCGTCGGCCAATATGCGGTGCGCCAGCTCGCCTACAAGACATTCGTCCACATGCACGAACTGTCGCTGCGCTTCCATCTGGAACGAAAGACCGGCGGCCTCTCGCGCATCATCGAACGCGGTACAAAGGGCATCGAGACCATTGTCCGCTTCACCATCCTCAATACGTTCCCCACCTTCATCGAGTTCCTGCTGACGGCCATCATCTTCTGGCGCGGCTACGGCTTCTCCTATCTTGCCGTGACGGCGGTGACCGTCTGGCTCTACATTTGGTTCACCGTCAGGGCGAGCGACTGGCGCATCTCCATCCGCCGCACGATGAATGACAGCGACACGGACGCCAATACGAAGGCGATCGATTCGCTTCTGAACTTCGAAACCGTCAAATATTTCGGCAACGAGGAGATGGAGGCCAAGCGCTTCGATCAGTCGATGGCGCGCTATGAGAAGGCGGCCACCAGCGTCTGGACATCGCTCGGATGGCTGAACTTCGGCCAGGGCGTAATCTTCGGTCTCGGCACGACGGTCATGTTGGTCATTTCAGGCTGGTCGGTTCTGAACGGCCACCAGACGGTCGGCGACTTCGTCTTCATCAATGCGATGCTGCTGCAGCTCTCGGTGCCGCTGAATTTCATCGGCTTCGTCTATCGCGAAATACGCCAGGGGCTGACTGATATCGAGGAGATGTTCGATCTGCTTGAGGTCAGGCCTGAGGTGGTCGATGCCCCCGGCGCCAAGGAACTTGTGATCGGCAGCGGCGCGATCTCCTTCAAGGACGTGCATTTTGCCTATGATCCCGCAAGGCCGATCCTGAAGGGCATTTCCTTCGAGGTGCCCGCCGGCAAGACCGTCGCCGTGGTCGGGCCTTCGGGGGCCGGAAAATCGACGCTGTCGCGCCTGCTCTACCGATTCTACGATGTACAAAGCGGTTCCATCACCCTCGATGGTCAGGACCTGCGCACCGTGACGCAGAAAAGCCTGCGCAATGTCATCGGCATGGTGCCGCAGGATACAGTGCTCTTCAACGATACCATCGCCTACAACGTCCGCTACGGACGGCCGGGCGCAAGCGATGCCGAGGTGACGGCGGCGGCCGAGATCGCGCAGATCGGCGAGTTCATCCGCAACCTGCCCGAAGGCTTCGATACGAAAGTCGGGGAACGCGGCCTCAAATTGTCGGGCGGCGAGAAGCAGCGCGTCGCGATCGCCCGCACCATTCTCAAGGCGCCGCCGGTCCTGATCCTCGACGAGGCGACCTCGGCGCTCGACACGACGACCGAGCGCGAAATACAGGCCGCCCTCGACGTCGTTTCGAAGAACCGCACGACATTGGTCATCGCGCACCGCCTTTCGACGGTGATCGGCGCGGACGAGATCATCGTGCTGAAGAGCGGCGTGATCGCCGAGCGCGGCACACATGCGGATCTTCTGGCGCAGAATGGACTATATGCCTCCATGTGGAACCGACAGCGCGAGGCAACGCAGGCCGAGGAACATCTGAAGCAAGTGCGCGAAAGCGACGATCTCGGCGTGGTCGACCGGCTGGCGCCCGCAAACTGAGGCACTCCCGCAAAGACTGCCACAAGCGGCTCCGCCCCGAGGAAACGACACAACGAGTTATGCACGGATCGTTGTCACGAGGTTGAGATGACAGCTTGCTAGGTACGAGGGTCCTTTCAACGGAGCCCCCCAAAATGCGTACTATTGCCAAAGCTTTAAGCATATTGCTCGTCGTCGGCCTTGCCTCGCCTGTTTTCGCCGAGGATGCCAAGCCGTTCGCGGATGCCAAGGAGATCAACCTCCTCAACCTGCTGCCGCCACCGCCCGCCAATGATTCCGCGCAGATGAAGGCAGAGCTGGGCGAAATCCTGACGATCCAGGTGACCCGCACACCGGAAATGGCGGCGCGCGCCGTGGCCGACGCGGAAGAGAATGTCTGGCGCTTCTCCGACGTCATCGACAATCCGAAATTCACCAAGGAAAACCTGCCGAAGTTCTCGGCCTTCTTCGATCGCATCGTTGAAACCGAAGGCGCCGTCGTCGATCCGGCCAAGGATGTCTGGAAGCGCCCGCGCCCGCATCTCTACAGCGATCTCGTCAAGCCGATCGTGCCGCTCTCCAAGTCCGGATCCTATCCATCCGGCCACGCCACGCTCGGCACGCTGATGGGCATCGTGCTGTCGAACATGGTGCCGGAAAAGCGCGCCGTCATCATGGCGCGTGCCTGGGAATACGGCCATAACCGCATCGTCGGCGGCATCCATTACGCGTCCGACATCGAAGCCGCCCATATTGCGGGCACCGTCATCGCCGAAACCATCATGACGCATGACGACTACAAGAGCGAATATGAAGGCGCCAAGGCTGAGCTGCGCGCCGCTCTCGGCCTCTGATTTCAGCCTGGAGCGGTTCGGTTTTCATGGAATCTCCGAACTCTCCATCTCCTTATTTCCCAGCAATTCCGGATGGAAACAACTGAGCATGCAAGGCCGCCGCTTCCGCCGGCGGCCTCTTCGTTGGATCCGACGCGAGTTTTCACGCGGCAACTCTTTTCAACACCGGGGATCGTTGGCATTTTGGCACAGCGCGGATTGCGCTGGGGGCGAGCATGCGAGAGCATTGCCCATGACAGCGTTTGCCTGTAGTCACGCTCGACTGGTAATCAGAGCAAGACTGCGTATCTTATTCGCATTCTTTTGACCGGCATGATTTCTTCCCGCGACCGCGACCCGGTTTTTGGTGAGGGTGCCCTAACGGAGTAGGCCATAGATGAGCTTATTGAACAGCGTACGCAACGTCATCGTTCCGGTACATAAGGAGGGCTATCCCTTCGTTGCAGGCTTCTTCGTCGCGTCGCTCGTGCTCGGCTGGATCTTCAAGCCGCTCTTCTGGATCGGCCTGATCCTCACGCTCTGGTGCGCCTACTTCTTCCGTGATCCCGAGCGCATGACGCCGCAGGACGACGACCTCGCAATATCGCCCGCTGACGGAAAAGTCTCGGGCGTGCAGATGGTGACGCCGCCGGCGGAACTCGATCTCGGCACCCAGCCGATGCTGCGCATCTCGATCTTCATGAACGTCTTCGATTGCCATGTGAACCGTTCGCCGATGCGCGGCCGCATCACCAGCATCGCCTATCGCCAGGGCAGCTTCCTCAATGCCGAACTCGACAAGGCCAGCGAACAGAACGAGCGCAACGGTCTCGTCATCGAAACCAAGCATGGCCAGATCGGCGTCGTGCAGATCGCAGGCCTTGTCGCCCGCCGCATTCTCTGCTTCGTCAACCCGAACGAGCCGCTGGATGCCGGCGAGCGCATCGGCCTGATCCGTTTCGGCTCGCGCCTCGATATCTTCCTGCCCGAGGGTGCGTCGGCGCGCGTCGCCATCGGCCAACGGGCGATCGCCGGCGAAACCGTCATTGCCGAATTCGGCTCGGCAAAGGGCGCAACCCTAAGTCGTCGCAGCTGAGCCCTGGAGCATTTCCGCTTTAAACCGAGTTGCGGAAATGCCCCATATCATTGTTTTCACGCAATTTTGAACGCCAACCTGCTTCGCGGTTTTGCCGAAATTGCTCTAGGAACACGAACGAGATGAAGACGCCTTTTCCGCCTTTCGAGCCGCATGGGCCCAATGACGAAGCGCGTGGACCGCGCCTTCGGGAAATCCCGCTGCGGCTGATCGTGCCGAACATGATCACGGTACTGGCGATCTGCGCCGGCCTGACGGGCATCCGTCTCGCTTTCGAAAATCGATACGAGCTTGCCGTCGTCGCGGTGCTGGTCGCCGCTTTCCTCGATGGCGTCGACGGGCGTGTGGCGCGGCTGATGAAGGCCACTTCGAAATTCGGCGCGCAGATGGATTCGCTCGCCGATATCGTCAATTTCGGCGTCGCTCCGGCGCTCGTCGTCTATGTCTTCCTGCTCGACCAGGCCCGCTCCCTCGGCTGGATTGCCGCGCTGATCTACACGATCGCCGCCGGCCTTCGCCTTGCGCGCTTCAACGTCATGGCCGAGCGCGAGCACAAAGCCTCCTGGCAGTCGGAATATTTCGTCGGCGTGCCTGCGCCGGCCGGCGCCATGCTGGTGCTGCTGCCGGTCTATCTCGGCTTTTTGGGCCTGACACCGGACCGAACCTTCGCCTATTGGGGTGCTGCCTACACCGTTCTGATCGGCTTTCTTCTCGTCAGCCGCCTGCCCGTCTGGTCCGGCAAATCGGAAGGCAGCCGCATCAGGCGGGATCTCGTTTTGCCGATCATGCTCGGCCTCGTCGTCTATGTCGCGATGCTGATGAGCTATACGTGGCATGTCATGGTGGTGACCGTCGTCGCCTATCTGCTCTCCCTGCCCTTTGGTGCGCGGTCCTGGGCCAAGAAATACGGCACCTATACCATCAACGGACCCGGCGACCCGGATGTCGACGATTCCAACGACGATATAGGACGGCATATCTAGCCAGCACGCTAACGCGCTTTTGTCGGCATCGCCCGCTGCAACCGTAAGGGTGTAAGTTTGCCTTATCAAATCAGCGCGTGGCGATCGGCCGCGGATCAGATAGCGAGCCGCCCAAGCCTCGCTTTCCGGCAGATTCAAACATTGCGGCAGTGCGGATTCTACACGAGGATTTGGCGCTAAACTCGCGAAATATGGTCGTTGTTCACAAAACCTGATTGGAAAACGCCTTCGATTTGTCATGATTCTCGAGAAAATAGCACTACTTGACAGTGAATCGCGAAATGCTCTGGGAGAGCATGGTGAGGAGTGAGACATGACACAGAAGAAAGACCAGGCGGCACAACCGCAAGCAAAGATCGACCCTAGCAAGCATTACCGCCCGCTGGGCCTGAAAGCCGTTCTTGCAGCGCATCTGATGCTGAAGACCAAGCCTATCAAGAAGAAGATCGCTTAACAGCATAGAGCCCGCGCCCGCCGCCGACCAATGCCGGCAGGCTTCATTTCCGGTCACTGGCCGCTAAATGGCGGCAGCTCAGAGAAGACTAAGCTGGCCGTCTTCCGGATCCGTCTTCTTCGGCGGCTTCCTGACCGAATCAAGTGTTACGGGCGTCTGCAGGTCCGGCCCCATGTTGGCGACCTTGTTGACGCGATCCGAAACCGGGATCGCCTCGAAAAAATCCTCCTGGACAGGCGTCATCAGATCAAGGACCTCACGCGGCTCCTGCGTCTTGCAATCGAGCCAGCGGGCGAAATCCTCCGGCTTGATGACGACGGGCATGCGGTCGTGGATGGACCGGATCGCGCTGTTTGCTGCCGTTGTCAGGATGGCGCCGGTATCGACTTCCGAACCATCCGCCGACGACCAGGTTTCCATCAGCCCGGCAAAGGCGATGACACCGCCGCTGCGCGGCCGGATCCAATAGGCCTGCGGCTTCTCGCCGCTTTCCTTCGAAGGGCGATGCCATTCGTAAAAGCCGGATGCGGGAATGAGAATGCGGCGATGGCGCATGGCGGCGCGGAAGGAGGCCTTGCCGATCGCCGTTTCCGCCCGCGCATTGATCAGCAGCGGAAATTCCTTGGGGTCCTTTACCCAGGCCGGCGTAAAGCCCCAGCGCGCCAGCAAGGCGCGGCGATCCGGCAGGTTGCTGCCCGGAAGCTGCCTGTCGCCGGCGATGACGACGAGGATCGGCTGTGTCGGCGCGATATTATAGCGCGCGGGAAAACCTTCATTCAGCAGGACGCCGAGCGCTTCTCCCACATAGTCTGCCGTCGATGTCAAAGCGAAACGTCCGCACATGCGTTTTGTTTTGCACTCGCAAGGCGTCGGGTCAAGCTCAGCCGCGGGGGCCGAAGAGAATGATCGCGGCGCCGCCAAGGCAAACGACGGCGCCCGATATATCCCACCGATCCGGCAGCCGCCCCTCGGCCAACCAGAGCCAGAGAATGGAGGCAACGATATAGACGCCGCCATAAGCGGCAAAGGTGCGTCCGGCTGCCTCGCTCGGCACCAATGCGAGCAGCCAGGCAAAGAGCGCCAGCGAGACGAGGCCGGGCGCAAGCCACCAGGCGGGCTTTGCCAGCCGAAGCCAGGCCCAGAAAGCGAAACAGCCGGCAATTTCGGCCAAGGCCGCCAAGGCATAGAGTCCGTAAATCATCCTGATAATCACTTGCATATTCGGCACATGCGACTCGCCGCGCCCATTGGGGACGAGTTAAAGGGCATTCCCCAGGGACAGCAAGAGTGGTTTCCTGTAGAGGTTGGTCATCGATGATCTCCCGTCATCATCCTGATCTCCTCATTCGAATGCGACGCGAACCATGACCTCCTCACCCCGCCCCGCCTCCTCCGCCATCCTCGAGCGCAACGGTCGCTTCCTACTGGTGCTGCGCAGCAATCCACCATCTGCCGATATGTATGCCTTTCCGGGCGGACGGGCCGAGGAAGGAGAAACGCCTGATGATGCGGCGCTGCGTGAATTCAGGGAGGAGACCGGCATAACGGCTCGCAACCCACGCCTGTTCGAGACCTATGATCTGCGCTCCCATGCGGCAGACGGAGCACTCATGAGCCATTTTCTGCTTTCGGTCTTCCTCGTCGATGCCGACGAGGATGCAGTTGCCGAGGCCGCCGACGACGCGGCCGCCATTGGCTGGTATACGCTGGAAGAGGTGCGCTGCCTGCCCGTCCCGGCCAGCGTGCTTGAATGCGTGGAACGACTTGCTGCAGCAAACGCATAGCTCGGCGCCGAAATTAACGATGCTGCGCAATATCGGCGTGGAAACCACCCACCACGCCTTGTTCCCGTCATGCTTGTCCGGTCAACATGGTTACATGATTCATAACAGCCTTGGCCGACCGCTTCTGATCTGCATCGCGCTCACCGCCGCCTTTCCCGCTGCCGCACAGCCGGCAGCAAGCGCGCCGCCCGCTCAGGCGCCCGAGGCGGAGAATGCCGAACGGCCGACGCCCTATGATGAGCAGCTTTCCCGGCTCGCCGAAATTCTCGGCTCGATCGACTATCTGCGCAATCTCTGCAGCCCAAAAAAGGAAGACGGATGGCGGGGCGATATGCAGCAATTGCTCGATACGGAGACCAAGGGCGAGCAGAAACGCAAGGAAAAGCTGACGGCAGCTTTCAACCGTGGATATCGGTCCTTTGCATCGGTTTACACGAATTGCACGCGGCAGGCTCTCGTGGCGGAAGAGCGATACCGTAACGAAGGTGCAACACTGGCGACAGAAATCACCGCCCGCTTTGGAAATTGACGTTTTATTAACCTCTTTTCATAGCGAGCCGTGTCGTTTTGGGAAAAGGCTGATAAAGTTGTTAAGCAAGTGGTAAGGACATGAACGTCTTAAGGAAAGAATCAATGGAAACCAGCCTGAATGAAATCGACGACATGATCGTCCATGAAAAAATGCAGGCAGCGCTGGAATACCAGAATGAGGCTTGGGCCGACGGAATGGCTGACGGTATCGAGCCTGAGATCATCGCCGATGCGGCCATTGCCCATGCAATTCGCGAGACGATCCGCAATCAGGGTGAACAGGGCGCGGAAGCCTTGCTCGAATCGCTGCGTGAACGCATGCTGGCTGGTGAATTCTCTCCGAACCGTACCCTGCAATAACAATCAGAGATTGCTTATGCGTATCTTTTCGGGCAATGCGCTTTCCTGTTCCATTGCCTCGCTTGCTGCCGTGACCCTGCTTTTGGGCAGCACTGCCCTGCCATTGCCGGCCCTTGCCTTTTCCCAGCTCAATCCTCCGGCGCCCCAGGCGAAGGACGCAGCACGATCCGCACAGCAAAAGAACGAGAAGCCGATCGAGCAGGCGCTGGAGGCGCCGTCGAACAACAATGCGCTGCCGATGCCCGATCCGCTGATCAACAAGCAGGCAAGCCAGAGCAGCGGTGACACTTCGAACGCAAACAAATCGGTCGAGTTCCTCTTCGACATCGACAAGGCGCCCGAACCGGTAAAGAAGCTTCGTACGGCGATCGTGGAAGCTGCCGCTTCCGGCGATCTCGAGCGCCTGCGTCCGCTGATGAATGTCGGCGGCGGCCTCAAGCAGACGCAGGTCACCGCTGACGATCCCGGCGAAGATCCGATCAAGACGCTGCACGATCTTTCGGGCGATCCCGACGGCATCGAGATCCTGTCCATCCTGCTCGATATCATGTCGACCGGCTTCGCCCATGTCGGCCAGGGAACCCCTGATGAGGTCTATGTCTGGCCCTACTTTGCCCAGAAGGACATCAAGACGCTCTCCACGCCGGAAAAAGTCGATCTGATGCGCATCGTCACGGCTGGGGACTATGCCGACATGCAGGAATTCGGCGGCTATAATTTCTATCGCGTCGGCATCACGCCGGACGGTCGCTGGAAATTCTTCACCTCGGGCGAATGATCCGGCCGGGGAACTTGCGGTTCCCCGCCGAAGGCCCTACCTCTGCGTGATAGGCCAAATCAGCGGATCCATCATGCCAGCCGTATTCCTGAGAGAGCGTTCCTTCATCCGCATTGCCGGCGCGGAGGCAGAAGCGTTCCTGCACAATCTCATTACCACCGATCTCGTTTCGCTCGGCGCCGATGAGGCGCGCCCGGGCGCGCTGCTGACGCCGCAAGGCAAGATCCTGTTCGACTTCATGATCTGGCGGGATGGTGCCGGCTTTCTGCTCGAAACCGATGCCACCCAACGAGAAAGCCTGCTGAAGCGGCTCACCATGTACCGGCTGCGCGCCAAGGTCGATTTCGGCACGGAGGACGTTCAGGGTGTTACCGTCGCATGGGATGATGCAGTTGCAAACGGCCCCAAAGACAGCCGCTTTGCCAAAGCGGGCGTCGCGCTGACCCGCATGCCCGGCGAGCATGGCAGCGATGCCGAGGTCCTTTATGACGAGCTGCGGATCGCCAACGGCATCGCCGTCTCGGGCCGCGATTTCGCACTGCAGGACGCCTTTCCCCATGATGTGCTGATGGATCTCAACGGCGGCCTGGGCTTCCGCAAGGGCTGCTATGTCGGCCAGGAAGTCGTCTCCCGCATGCAGCATCGCGGCACGGCGCGCAGACGGGTCGTCATCGTCAAGGGCAATGCCGAGCTGCCGGCCTCCGGAACGGAGCTTACCGTCGGCAGCAAGCCGGTCGGTACACTCGGCTCGACCGCCGACAGCATGGGCCTTGCCGTCGTGCGCATAGACCGGGCCGGCGAAGCCATTGCCGAGGGAACTCCGATACAGGCTGCCAGCGTGAAGGTTTCCGTGTCGCTTCCGGCCTGGTCAGGCCTCTCCTTCCCCGAGCGGTCCGACGAGGCCTCGGCATGACATCGGGCAAGACCGCGCGCGCCTGGCAGCGCATGCTCTCCGGTCGTCGTCTCGACCTGCTGGATCCTTCCTCGCTCGATGTCGAGATCGGCGATATTGCCCACGGGCTTGCCCGCGTCGCGCGCTGGAACGGGCAGACCTCCGGCGATCATGCCTTTTCGGTCGCGCAGCACAGCCTTGTGGTGGAGGCGATCTTTCGTCATCTCAACCCGGCAACGCCCGATGAACTGCTTGCCGCGCTGCTGCATGACGCTCCGGAATATGTGATCGGCGACATGATCTCGCCGTTCAAGTCCGTCGTCGGCGGCGATTACAAACTTGTGGAACAGCGGCTGGAAGCTGCAATCTACCGCCGCTTCGCCCTGCCCCCGCATTGCGCGCCGAAGCTCAAGGAAAAGATCAAGAGGGCCGATACGATCTCGGCCTATTTCGAGGCGACGCTGCTGGCCGGTTTCACGCCCGAGGAGGCGCGCAAGTTCTTCGGCCAGCCGCGCGACATCACGCGCGAGATGCTGCCGATCGATCCCATGCCGGCGATCGAGGCGCAGCGGCTGTTTCTCGAACGTTTCGAGGCGATCGAGGCCGAACGCGCCGCCATGAGGATCGGCGCATGACGGCGATCATCGTGTCGCCACTGGCGCGCATTGCCGAAATGGCTGTTCGGCACGGCGCATCCGAGATGATCAGCCTGATGGCAAAGGAGCATGCCTTTCACCGTCCCGCCGTTATCAAGGCGGATCGTCATCTGCTGCTCAACATGAACGATATCAGCTTTGCCGGAACCGGCGATCTCGTCGCGCCACAGGAGGTGCATGTCCGCGCCATCATCGATTTCGCCACCGGATGGGACCGTAGCGCACCCTTGCTCATTCATTGCTGGATGGGCGTTTCACGCTCACCGGCGGCGGCATTGATCGCGGCCTTGACCATTCATCCCGAGGAAGACGATCTGACGCTCGCGCGCCGCCTGCGCACAAGTTCGCCATTTGCCACGCCGAATAGCCGGCTGATTGCGATCGGTGACGAGATGCTCGGACGTAAAGGACGCCTGATCGCAGCGGTCAAGGAGATCGGTCGCGGCGCGGATGCTGATGGCAATGCGCCTTTCATGCTGCCACTGCCGTCATAGGGCGATAGGCTGCAAAGACGACGCATGCGGTTCTATTGAATGATGGCGCATGCCAGGCGCTTGCCGGCGCCACCGACAGGCTGGCTGCGGTAGTCGTCCGAGTCTTCATGGATCATCAGCGTGCGGCCGCGAATGCCGCTCTTGCCATTCAGCGACACCATGCCGTTGAAGACCTGGGCGCGCAGCTTGCCGTCCTCATCGACGTACTGATTGGGCATGTCGCCGGCATGCGGCCCATTGGCGGCGAGGAAGCCATGCTCGGCCTTGCTGGGATTGAAATGGCTGCCGGCCGATTCAAAACCGTGCTCATGGTCGCAATGGCTGTTTTCATGGATATGGAAGGCGACCCAGCGATTGGCGGGCAGGCCGGAGACCTCCATCTCGATCAGCACGCCCTTCTTGCCTTCCGTCAAGGTCGCCCGCCCCGCCTGCTTGCCGTCGAGACCGACAAAATCGGCGGTCGCGGTGCTTTCACTTTGGGTTTGTGCCGTAGCGGGCACGGCTGCTGCGAGTGCAAGAATTGAAACGATCATCATCCGCTTCATGGAAGACCCTCCCTGTTCTGTTTGGCAATTGCCCAACGCGATGACAGGCACGAGTGTTCCGGCGATCCGGAAAATGAACTTACTTCAAAACGATAAGGCGACCCGCCAGCATCCCGGCAGGCCGCCAATATCATCGGGCAAAAGCGCTTGTCAGGCCGCTACGCTATCGACGTCATACTGACCGTAGGTGCTGTTATAGGCATCCATCGGCGACAATAAGTCCATATCGAATGCGATACTGGATTCCGGCAATTTGGCCGTGGAGGCCGCATCGGCATTCGGCAACTGCATGAGCTTGGCCATCAGGCTGCCCAACGCGCCGTTCGCACCATCAGCGGCATTCCCGTCGGCACCATCGGCCTCGAGAATACCGGGACGCTCGTCGGCTTCGCGCTCGCCGCGGCTCAGAACACCATCATCATTCGAGTCGAGGCGCGAGAGAGTGCCTCGATACGGATAAGAGCTGAGGGATGTGGAAGAAACATGGGACATACAAACCTCCTGTGGTAGGAGCCGCCTCATGCGACGTCGTTTGCACGCAATACATTCGGAGTTAAACTATGAAATGCTCTTAAACTGCTTCGCGCTGTCGGTAAAGACAAATTGTTAATGAGTATTAACCATAGTTTTTAAGCGGTAAATCCGCAGTTCCTAATATTTATTGGGCACCCTGGCGTGAGGATGCTGGGTATAATCCCCTGGAATCATAGGTGAATCTGACTATCTAGCCTTACCGCGCGACACGTTTGGTATATTGTGCGACCGATCGCCCGTGGAGAGGATAATGATGGAATTGCTACCGCTCGTTATCCTGATCGTCGGCATTCTGGTGCTGCGGGGCCACAACCTCCGGATAAAGCAGCTAGAAGCGCGCGTTCAGGAGCTGCAAAATGCCCTTTCCGGCAAGGTGCTGACGGAGGATGGGGGCGAATCGATTCCCATGCCGCACTCGATGGCTCATGCGGTGGCGCAGCCTGTCGAAGACGAGCGACAAGCAGAAATCGACGATGGATCGGCCGCCGAGGAGCTCGCCGCCGCGCGCGGCATCGCCGATACATTCGATGAAGGACCCGCACCCGTTGCCGGCCAAACACCCGTTCAGGCGAAGGAAAGCCTGGAGAGCACGATCGGCGCGCGCTGGGCCGTATGGGTCGGCGGCATCGCGCTGGCGTTCGGCGGCATCTTCATGGTCAAATATTCGATCGAGAGCGGCCTTCTCAGCCCCGGCGTCCGGCTCGTCCTTGCGGCGCTCTTCGGCCTTTTCCTGATTGTCGCGGGCGAAGTAATCCGCCGCCGCGTCGCACCGGTGCTGGGCAACGCCTTCCAGAATGCGATGATCCCCGGCGTGCTGACGGCCGCCGGCGTCGTCGCCTTGTTCGGCTCCACCTATGCGGCCCATGGCATCTATGGCTTCATCGGGCCGGCCACAGCCTTCACGCTTCTGGCGCTGATCTCGCTTGCCACACTCGGGCTCTCGCTGTTGCATGGGCAAGCGCTCGCCGGCCTCGGTCTTCTGGCGTCGATGGCGACCCCGGCGCTCATCGCTTCGACCGCGCCGAGGCCCTGGATCCTCTTCGGCTATCTTGTGCTGACATGGGTTGCGACCCTGTTGGCGTCGCGCCTGCGCCGCTGGCTGATTGCGCCATCCCTCGCCAATGCGCTGCTGAGCCTCTGGCCCTTGCTCTATATTGGCTTCAGCCCGGTGGTCGACCTGACGCCGGTTACGCTTTCCATGCTGGCAATGATCGCCGGCACCCTCTTCCTCTGGCCCGGGCGCTACCCGGTCTTGGAGCCGATAAAGGAAGTTACCGAAGCACTGCCTGCTGACGGCATCTCCCTGCCGATAGCTGCGGGCGGCCAATGGACAGCGTTTCTCGGCAGAGCGCCACTCGGCATGACGCTGACGGCAGCGGTCGGTGCGCTCACGGTGTCGCTCTGCCTCGTCACCTTCAGCCTTCAACAGGGATATCCCATCGTCGACGCCACATTCATGTTTGCGGCGATCGTTGCCGCCGTTGCGGCTTTTGGCGCCAGCCGCCTCTACGCGGCCTGGGCAACGATCCTGTCGGCACTCACCGCCATCATCGGCGTATTCGGTGTTCTGACCCGATGGATCGCCGGCGTCGAAAGCAGCGGCACGGACGGCACCGTCAGCTTGCAGAGCATGGTGCTCTATGAAGTGCTGGGCCTCGGCGCGATCTTCGTGCTGATCGGTACCTTTTTCCTCAGGCGTTTCGCCGGACGAGAGAAGCCCTATGCCGCTCTCTGGAGCCTTGTCATGGCCGCCACGCCGCTGGCGATCGCCACGATCAGCTTCGTCAACTTCGGCAATTGGACACTGGACTGGCTGCATGGCCTTTATGGCATCGGGCTGGCAGTCGTGTTGATCGCGCTTGCCGAATGGCAATATCGCCGCGAAGGCGAGGCGCAAGATCTGCCGACGAACATCCTTGCCGCCGGCTCCTTTGCCGCTGCCATCTTTGCCCTTCATACCCTAACGCATCACGCCACGGCCACGATCCTGCTGCCGGTTCTCGGCATTGCCTATCTCTCGGCGGGACGCCTGCGTAATTGGCCTGTGCTGCCGTGGACGATGGTTGCAGCGCTGATCATCGCCATGGGGCGCATTGCCTGGCAACCGACGATCGTCGATCCGGCGGAGCTCGGCACGACGCCGGTCTTCAACATGCTGCTTGCCGGCTACGGCATTCCGGCAGCTCTTGCGGTCTTTGCGGCCTTCATCACTCGCCATTCGCCGAGCCTGCGGCTGCGCAATGCCTTGCAAGCGCTTGCCTGTTTCCTCGTGCTGCTCACAATCGCCATCCTCGTGCGCCATGCCATGAACGGCGGCGTCCTGAACGACGCGGTTCCGACGCTCGGCGAGCAATCGATCTACACGCTGCTGGCAATCGGCGCTTCCGCGACGCTGATGGCGCTCGATCTGAGCGCGGCAAGTCCGGTCTTCCGCTATGGCGGCATGGCGCTCGGCGTCGTTTCGGTCGCCATGATCCTGGCCGTGCATCTGCTGGGACTGAACCCTTTCATGACGGGCGAAAGCACGGGCCGGATCCCCGTATTCAACCTGCTGCTGCTTGCCTATCTGCTACCTGGTATCGCCTATGGCGGACTGGCGCTCTATGCACGCAACCGACGCCCCCCGCCCTATGTCATCATGCTGGCCTTGGCGGCTGCCGTCATGGCTTTCGCATGGGCGACATTGTCGGTGCGCCGCTTCTGGCAGGGCGAATATATTCCCTTCTGGAACGGCTTCATCCAGGGCGAGCTCTATTCCTATTCCGTCGTCTGGCTGCTGATCGGCATCGCACTTCTCGGGCTCGGCACCCGCTTCGAGGCACGGAGCCTGCGCATTGCCTCGGCGGCGCTGGTCTTCATCGCCGTCGTCAAGGCTTTCCTGATCGACATGGCGAACCTCGAAGGCTTCCTGCGCGCCCTCTCCTTCATCGGCCTTGGCGCCGTACTGATCGGCATCGGCCTGTTCTACCAGAAGATCCTGACGCGTAAGAAAGTGGCGGAGTGATTGCGGCGAATCCTTCAACCCGTTAGGACGAGGGAACCTGCCGACAGACCATCCGGAGTGAATGCGATCATGGACACCAACAGAATGGCGCGGGCTTTCGCCCCGTTCGAAGCACTGGCTGCGGATCTCATCCCCCACGCCGCGGATGGCGACGACGGTTCGCACGATATCGCCCATATCCTGCGCGTCTTCCGCAATGCCATGGCCATTCAGGCCGAGGAAGGCGGCAACGCCCGCGTTCTCGCAGCCGCCGTCTTGCTGCATGATTGTGTTGCCGTGGAGAAGAACTCGCCGCATCGGGCGCAGGCCTCGCGGCTTGCCGCCGAGAAGGCTTCGGACATTCTCCGGCAGCTCGGCTGGGCCGATGAGGATATCGCAGCTGCGGCACATGCGATTACCACGCATAGCTTCTCCGCCAACCTGCCGCCGGAAACGCTGGAAGCGAAGATCCTGCAGGATGCCGACCGGCTCGACGCCATCGGCATGGTCGGCGCTGCCCGCTGCTTCTACATTGCCGGGCGTCTCGGCTCCGGCCTGTACGACCCTTTCGACCCGCTGGCGAGCGAGCGGTCGCTCGACGACAAGCGCTTCGCCATTGACCATTTCGAGACAAAGCTGTTCAAACTGGCGGATGGATTCCAGACGGAGACCGGGGCCAGGTTTGCCGGAGCAAGGCATGACCGGCTGAAGACCGTGCTGGCAATGTTCATCGACGAAATCTGAGGGCCATCCATGCGCGTCAGCGATCTTTTCATCTATCCCCTCAAGAGCGCGCGCGGCATCGCCATTCCGTCAGCGGCCATCGACGCCTTCGGTCTCGCCGGCGATCGGCGCGCCATGCTGGTCGACCCCTCGGGCCACTTCATCACCCAGCGCGAATTGCAGGCACTGGCCCGCATCGATATCCAACCGGCACCCTCCCACCTGCGCCTGAAGATGGAGGGCAAGGCTGACATCATCGTGCCGCCGCCCCACCCCGACAATCGCATGGACATCGTCGTCTGGAAATCCAACGTCAGCGCCTCCGTCGCCGACGAGGAAACCAACAAGGCCCTGTCGGCCTGGCTGGATCGCGAGGTCAGGATGGTGTTCTTCGACAGGCTCGCGAAGCGCGTCGCCAATCCGGAATGGGCGGGCGAGGATGCGCCGGTTACGTTTTCCGACGGCTACCAGATTCTGGTTACCACGACCGGCTCGCTGAAGGCGCTCAACGCCAATCTTGCCGCTCACGGCGAAGGCGCCGTCGGCATGGAGCGCTTCCGCCCGAATATCGTCATCGATATAGACGAGGAATGGCCGGAGGATCGTTGGGCGGCGATCGAGATCGGCGGTATCCGCCTCGACCTCGTCAAGCCCTGTTCGCGCTGCATCATGACGACACAGGACCAGCAGACCGGCTCGCGCGAGGTGCCGAACCCGATGCCCGCCATGGGCCGCATCCGCATGTCGGCAGACCGCCGTGTTCCCGGCCCGCTCTTCGGCTGGAACGCCGTGCCGCGCGGCGAAGGCTCGGTGAAGATCGGCGACACGGTGACCGTACTCGAGGAACGGCCGGAGGGCTGGGCTCTCAAGCGGCGCTAGTCGTTCCGCCGTTTGTTTAGCTTGCGGACCTGAGGCAGCAGGCGCATGCTTATCGCTCATTTTGAACCCGTCGGTTGCGGCCAAGGTAGCCGTGGCGTGCGGGTTTGCGCGAGGTGCCTTCAATGGAGTGCGCCGGCTGCGGTTTCGATATTCAGAGCGGCTTTGCTTTCTGTCCGCGGTGCGGGGCAAGGCAACCTATCTCCTGTGCCGCGTGCGGCTATCCCTGCCAGCCTGACTTTGCCTTCTGCCCCCGATGCGGCGCGGCGACTTCCGACAAGGCCCAACCCGCAGCCAAGCCGGCCATCAAGACTGCGCCGGCAAAATCCGAGGATGATGCCGACCGGCGGCCGGTAACCGTGCTTTTTGCCGATCTCTGCGGTTTTACGACACTGAGCGAGCAGATCGACCCGGAAGTCATGCGCATGCTGCAGAACGAATTGTTCGAAGAGATGACCCAGGCGGTCGAGGCCTATGGCGGCTTCGTCGACAAATTCGTCGGCGATGCGTTGCTGGCGCTGTTCGGCGCGCCGGTTGCCCATGAAGACGATCCGGTGCGGGCACTGAACGCAGCGCTCGATATGATCGAGCGGGCAACGCAGGTCGGCGAGCGCTGGCAACCGCGCGCCGGCGTGCCGCTGCGCCTGCATATCGGTATTAATAGCGGCCCTGTCGTTACGGGCGGCTTTGGCGCCGTCAGCACCAAATCCTATTCCGTCACCGGTGACACGGTGAACACAGCCCAACGGCTGCAATCCATGGCGGGCGAAAACGATATCCTCGTTGGGCCGCTGACTTACCGCCTCACCCGCCATGCCTTCGCCTTCGACAGCCTGGGTGCTCAGACCTTGCGCGGCAAAAGCGGTAATGTGCTTGTTCATCGGCTGACGGGGCAGCTGGAAGCGCCGCATACGGCGCGCGGGCTCGAAAGCTTCGGTCTCCAGGCGCCGATGATCGGACGGGATACGGAATTGTCGCGGCTTTTGACCTGCCTCGACCTTGCTTGCGGCGGTGCGGCGCAACTTGTCCGCCTCATCGGTGAGGCCGGTATCGGCAAGTCACGACTTGCCAACGAGTTCATCGGCATTGCCGGCAATACGACCCGCTTTCCGGGTCTCGCCATCCGCAAGGCGACCTGCTCTCCTCTCGGCGAGCAGTCCTACGGGACGCTTGCCGCGGTCGTGCGCAGCGCCTACGGCATCGGCGAGCGCGACGATCTCGACAGGACGCGGCAATTGCTGGCGACTGGATTCCGCGCGCTCGATCTCACGCAGGAGGACATCGACGGACTTTCGCCGCTTTTCCTGCATGTTCTTGGCTTGGGTGACCCCGGCGGAGCGCTGCGGCATATCGAGCCGGAGCAATTGCGGCGGCAGATCTTCTATGCGGTCCGCACCGTCTTCGAGCGGCGGCTGGCGCAGGGGCCTCTGCTGCTTGTCATCGAGGATCTGCATTGGGCCGATGCCGCCTCGTTGGAAGTGCTTCGCTTTATGATGGATCGGCTCGAACGCAGCCGGCTGATGCTGTTGGCGATCTACCGGCCGACATCGCAGATCGACCCGCTGGATTCCAATCGGGTCAGTGTCACCATCCAGCGTCTCGGCCCACTCGTCGCAGCCGACGGGCGGAAGTTGCTTGCTGCCTTTTTTGGCGAAAGTCATGGCAAGCTGCCGGTTGCGATGTGTCAGCGCATCCTCGATCGGGCCGGCGGCAATCCGCTCTTCATCGAAGAGATCCTTCGAGGATTGATCGACATGGGCAGGCTGCACAATGATGGACAACGCTGGCAAGTCGCGGCGGAAGAGACGGATGTCGATATTCCGGTCAATCTGCAGGCCCTGTTGCTCGCCCGTGTCGATCGTCTGCCGCAGGAGATCAGACGGTTGGCGCAGGAGGCGGCGGTGGTCGGCCCGAAATTCGACACCGCCCTACTCCGCACCATCGCCACCGACCCGGCCGCCATCGATGCCGCGCTGGATTACCTCTGCGATGCCGATATCATCAAGGAATTGCGCGGGCCGGATGCCGGTACCTCACCCACTTATCGCTTCAGCCAGTCCCTGCTGCATGATGTCATCTATCATAATCTCCTGTTGCAGCGGCGCACGGAACTTCATCACCGGATCGGCCGGGTTCTCGAGCGCCAATATGGCTCGGCGCCGGATCGGCCTGAGCAGCTGACGCAGCTCGGCCATCACTTCAGCCTGACCATCGAGAAGGCGAAAGGTGCCGCCTATCTGATGGCCGCCGGCGATCTGGCGCGCAAGACCTATGCCAATGACGACGCGATGCGCCTTTATCGCCAGGCACTTGGCGCCTTGGCAAACGAGCCAAAGGTAGCGCCGGAACAGTCGGCGCTCCTGGAGCGTCTTGCCGATCTCTGCGGTCCTGCCGGTCGCCGCGACGCGGCGTTTGATCATTATCAGCGAGCGCTGGCGATCCATCGCACCGGAGACGATCGGATTGGGGCGGCGAGGATATTGCGCAAGATCGGCCGGCTGCATCTCGATGCGGGACGCCGCGATCTGGCGGAAGCGCATTGCGCCGAGGCCGAAGCGATGATTGCGACGATCGATGCGCCGGTCGAACATGCGCATCTCCTGCAGGAGCGCGGCTATCTGGCCTTCCGCATGGGCGACCAGGCCGCAGCCGCCGAATGGGCGACGCAGGCCCTGCAGCGGCTGGAAACGCTCCCCATCGACGGAACGACCGAGGCCGGACGGGAGGCGGCGCGCGCGATGGCGGAGGCGCTGAACACCAAGGGCGCAGCACTTGCGCGGCTCGGCCGTCGCCGCGATGCCGTGCAGGAGGTGGAGCGCAGTCTTGCCGTCGCCGAAAAGGCCGATCTGCAAAGTGCTGCCTGCCGCGCCTATTCCAACCTAGGAGTGCTCTACACCATCGTGGATCCGGCTCACGCCATCAAGATCTGCCGGCGCGGGCTGGAGGTCGCGACCCGCATCGGCGATCTCAGCTTCCAGGCGCGGCTCCTCGCCAACCTCGCCGTTTCCTGCTGTACCTTTACCGACCGCTGCGCCGCCGAGGGCGTGCCGGCGGCAGAGAAGGCGGTGGAAATCGACCGGGCGCTCGATCAGCGTGACCACCTTTCCGTGCCCTTGATCGTCCTCGGGCAGATCCATCAATGCCACGGGCAGCCGAAGCTAGCGCGCAAGTATTATGAGGAAGCCCTTGAGGTCGCGAAGGAGATCGATGAACCGCAACTGCTCTTTCCATGCTATGATGGCTTGGCGACACTGAGCCTGGAACATGACGACCTGGCCGAGGCAGAACGGTTTTTCACGCTGGCACAGGATGTGTGTACCCGCCACAACCTCGATCCGGGCACACTCGTCGTATTGCCGTTTCTCGACTGACTGTCTTCGTTAGGACGATCGTCGGAGATTGATTGGGAGAACCAATTCAAACACATAAAGGGAGGAACGAAACATGCAGGAGAACCACACCGAAAGACCATTGCAGCCTGGAGATCGCGCGCCGAATGTCGTGCTGGATGCGATCACTCGCCAGGGCAAGATCGCCATCGACGATTTTCGCGGCCAGAAGCCCGTGCTCGTCGGGTTGTTCCGCGGGCTGCATTGTCCCTTCTGCCGCCGGCAGATCGCCGCCATGGCAGAACTCACCGATGCATTGCAGGAAAAAGGCATCGATAGCCTGACCGTCGTCAACACGCCGATCGAGCGCGCCCGGCTCTACTTCCGGTACCATCCGCTTCCCAATCTGCTGGCTGCTTCCGATCCGGAGCGGGTGTCGCACAGGGCCTTCGGCCTGCCGAATGTCCAGTTCACCGAAGACGAGACCGACTGGCCGCGCAAGGTCGGCATCAGTGCCGTGCGGTCGATGCGCATCGACATGCCGGGCGAACTTCCCCAGCCCATGGATCCGATGACGGCTATGGAATTCCTCGACAAGGCCGACGGCTATGAAATCACGGAGGACGACAAACAGATGGTTGCCACCGGCGAAGGCCAGCTCGTCGGCGAATTCCTGCTCGATCGGGATGGCGTCATCCGCTGGTGTTTCACCGAGGCCGAAGAGGCCGGCCGTCATATGTTCGGCGTTCCCGCCCCGCGGGAGGTGATGTCGGCGGCGTCGAATATGGCTGTTTGAAGCGAGCGGTCTTTCAGCTTCCGAACACGCCTGAGCATGATCCTATTGCCGCGCACTTTTGCGTGACTTGCTCTACTTTTTGGCTGCAGCGGTCGGCCGCTCCTGCGACGCTGCATTCAGCGCCTTCATCGCGGCCTGAATAAAGCCCTCGCGCGCCGCGGCGATCTCTATGCCGCGCGGTTCATAGACATGCCGATGCAGGAAGAAGCCAGTCAGGCGGAAGGCCGCGGCGAGGCTTTCCGTATCCGCGGCGACCACGGCTCCCGTCGATAGAAACGGCGGCAGCGCCAGCATCTTGTCCGCCCAAGGCATGCCGGCCGCACGGCAGACGGCCCGCCCGCTCTTCGGCGAAACGAAAGCCAGGTCCTCGCGCACGCCGGTTGCCGCGCATTCGGTCAGATCGAGACCGAAACCCAGATCGTTCAACACGGCAAGTTCAAAGCGCACGAAAAGCTCACCGGCATCGGCGGGATTCTGCAGGTTTTCGAGGATCACGTCGAGCGCGTCGTAGAGATGCGGATGCGGATCCCGCTCCGGCAGCAGCCGCAGCAAGGCGGCCATCGCCTGTACGCCATAGACGGCGGTCGCGGTTTCCATCAGCCGCGCGGCCCGGAGCGTGACCGGTTCCATGCGAAATTCGCCAAGGTGCTCATGCAGCCTTGCCCGCCAGGTTATCTCGACAAGATTGCCGGACTGCAGCACCGGCTGCATGGCGCGCGAACGGCCCGATCGCACCAGCCCCATATGGCGCCCGCGCGCACGCGTCATCACCTCGGCGATGACGCTTGTCTCGCCAAGGCGCTTGACGCCCAGGATGATCGCGTGGTCCTGCCACTGCATTGGCCGGTTGCCCCGAAAGATTTTTGCGATTCGAACTTAAGGCAAATGCGCGCCGCTGTCACATGGCCTGGGAATCGCCGGCCGCCAATGTCCGGACAAAGAGGCGCATGGATTGCTCATCGAAGGGCTTGTTCAAAAGCGGCACATGCCGCAAATCCGCCGGGAAATCGAGCGTGTCGGAATAACCGCTGACAAAACCAAAGGAGATGCCGCGATCCATCAACAATCGGGCAAAGCCGAAGCTCGTCGACTCCCCGAGGTTCACGTCCAGCATCGCAAAATCATAATGTTCGGAATGAACGGCGTTGACCGCCTGTTCCAGATTTGAAGCAATCTCGATCTGCTGAATACCCACGAGACGAAGAATTTCCTCCGCCTCCATAGCAATAATGAGATTGTCTTCCAGAATAAGGACGCGCTGAAACGTCATATCAGCGCCATCCTTGCATGCGCGCGCCAGTTGGGCGCTGCCCGTAAAAAGTCCCACATATCATCCCTCCGGCGCCGATCATCGGCCCGTAATGAGTGAACGGATTTCTCCATTCGTATTGGCTTGGTCTCTTGCAACATGACCTTGCCTGCAAACCCGCTTCGCACTTTTTGCACTGCGGTACTATGGCCTCGTTGACGTGCTCCAATCGCTTTTGCCGCCGGGGTTAGTAAAAGGTGAAACTGGTGGAAAAGTGACGGTGAAAATAATCTATGCTGATACAGTTGCTGTCAGCATTTAAAAAAGACATGCTGCTTTGCATCGAGAATAGCTCAGATGACGGGACGCTTGCCCGAATCAAGTCCGTCCCCGCCGGCAAGTGCTGCAAGCCCTTCCCCATCCAGAACTTCGCAGCCTCGCTCCTGCCAGAGAAGCAATCCTCGTGCAGCCAGCTTTTTCAACGTCTTATTGGTATGAACGATGGAAAGACCGAGCGTATCCGCCACATGCTGCTGCGTGACGGGGATGACCTTGGTGCCATCGAAGAGGCGAAGCGCTCTGGCACGCTGGTGCATGTATGCGATCAGATAGGCGGCGCGGTCGAATTCACGAAAATGCGGCAGAGACCTCAATGGACAGTGCTGACATGATGTTCGCTGCCCATGCACCGTCGCAGCCGCCTTCCCCATGAAACGCTCCCTGAATGGCAGCGGCGTGGGCGACATGCCCGACAAACCACTGCATTATAAAGCACTCATGGAAGCAAAGCTCCATTATCGCGGGAAGTCCAGCCCCATCTCCCGGAAACGCTCTGGATCATCCCCCCAGTTCTCGCGAACCTTGACGAAGAGGAAAAGATGTACCGGCTGCTCCAAGATTTCGGAGAGCTCCTTGCGCGATGCAGTCGAAATCGCCTTGATCGCCTCGCCACCCTTGCCGAGGGCAATCTTCTTCTGGCTTTCGCGCTCGACATAGATCACCTGCTCGATGCGCACCGAACCGTCCTTGCGCTCCTCCCACTTTTCCGTCTCGACATGCGAGGAATAGGGAAGCTCCTGATGCAGCCGCAGAAACAGCTTTTCGCGGGTGATTTCGGCGGCGAGCTGGCGCATTGGCAGGTCGGAGATCTGGTCCTCCGGATAATACCAGGGTCCTTCCGGCAAGGTTTTCGCAAGATAGTCCATGACGTCGTCACAGCCGGAGCCATTTTCGGCCGAGATCATGAAGGTCTGGTCGAAAGCGATCTTCTCATTGGCGGCGGCGGCAAGCGCCAGCAGATCCTCGCGGCGAACGCGGTCGATCTTGTTCAAGACCAGGATCTTCGGCTGCGAAACCTCGTTCAGCCCTTCCAGAATGACTTCGGCATCGCCGCGCAAACCACGCTCGCTGTCGATCAGCAGCATGATGAGATCGGCATCCTTGGCGCCGCCCCAGGCCGACGTCACCATCGCGCGGTCGAGACGGCGGCGCGGCCTGAAGATGCCGGGCGTATCCATGAAGACGATCTGCGCATTGTTGTGAATGGCGATGCCGCGCACGATCGCGCGCGTCGTCTGCACCTTGTGGCTGACGATCGAGACCTTCGCGCCCACGAGCCGGTTGACCAAGGTCGATTTGCCGGCATTGGTAGGGCCGATGAGGGCTACAAAACCCGAATGCGTCGGGCCGATATGTTCAACCGCGCCGTCCTCGGCGGGCGTATCCTGCTGATTGCTCATTTTTCCATTATTCCCCGGCAGTCACTTCTCAGTCAACTGAGGCTGCCATACACGTTCACGCTCCAGAATCCGCGTCGCCGCCACCTGCTCGGCCGCACGCTTGGAGCGTTCTATTCCTGTTTCGGGCGCTGTTCCCGCCACTTCCACCGTCACGGTGAAGCGGGGATCATGATCCGGTCCGCTGCGATCATCAACCCTATAGACCGGGGTGACGCCGAATTTCGCATGCGCCCATTCTTGCAGTTCCGTCTTGGCGTCACGCCTCGCACCTTCGGGTCTGATGGCACGGCGTTCCCAAAAACGCAGGATGAACTTGCGGGCGATTTCCAACCCACCATCAAGATAGAGCGCTGCAATCAGGCTTTCGACGACATCGGCGCGCACATTGAGCATGCGCTTGCCCGTCAGCTTTTTCACATCGGCGCCGGTGCGGATGTAAAGATGCAGCTCCATCTCATCGGCGACCTCGGCGCAGGTTTCGGCGCTGACCAGCTGGTTGAGGCGAACCGAAAGCTCGCCTTCCGTCGCCGCACCGAAGGTCTTGAATAGCAGTTCGGCGATGCAAAGGCCGAGGACCCGGTCGCCAAGAAATTCCAACCGTTCGTAATTGCCCGTCTTGTGCGTGCGGGCGCTGGCATGCGTCAGCGCACTGTCGAGACGCTCCTTCTCGGCGAATTCATGGCCTATCACCACCTCAAGCTTCGCACGATCCGCCTGGGAGAGCGCCAGCGCCTTCGTCATTCGACAACCTTGAAGAGGCGATCCCAACGCATGTTGGTCGGCCATTTCCAGACTTCGCGGAACGAGGTGTCATGGCCCAGCGAGAAGAAGATGACGCTGGCGCGGCCGATGAGGTTTTCGGCCGGCACATAGCCGACGTCGAAGCGGCTGTCGTCGGAATTGTCGCGGTTGTCGCCCATCATGAAGTAATGGCCGGCCGGCACGACATATTCCTGGGTATTGTCGCCACGGGAATTCGGTGAAAGGTCCAGCGTGTCAAAAACCTTGCCGCTATCCGGCAGGCGCTCGCTATAGACTGGGATTTTGTCGCCCGGCTCCTGGCTGTAGTCCGACGAGAACGTTCCATGCGGCTCGCGCGGAACAGCTTGGCCGTTGATGTAGAGGATATCGTTCTTGACCTGAATGCGGTCGCCCGGCAGGCCGATCACGCGTTTGATGTAGTCGACATCCGGGTTCGGCGGGAAGCGGAACACGACGACGTCACCGCGCTTCGGCTCGCTGCCCAAAATACGGCCGCTGAACAGATCCGGCGAAAACGGCAGCGAATACTTCGAATAGCCGTAGGCGAATTTGTTGACGAAGATATAGTCGCCGACAAGAAGCGTCGGCATCATCGAACCGGACGGGATGGTGAACGGCTGAAAGAGAACCGTGCGGATGATCATGGCCAGGACGAGCGCCTGTACGATGACTTTGATATTCTCCCACAGGGCGTTCTGCTGTTTTACGGCTTTCTCGGACACGCAGTCTTATTCCTTTTTCGCACCCCACCGGCGCACTTGCTTTCAGGCACTGTCTACTCGCTTCACATCATTGCGGCAATGGCGCGGATGCCAAAAGCAACACGTGGCTGTGATTCAGCCATCCATCGGCAATGCCTCGATGATTACAAAAGCCTGAGCAAGAGGGAAATCATCCGTTATCGTCAAATGAATGGCGGCGCGATGATTTGGCGGCAGCATGGAAGCCAGTCTTTCGGCGGCCCCACCGGTCAATTGCATCGTCGGCTTGCCGCTCCGCAGATTGACGACGCCCATATCGCGCCAGAAGACGCCTTGCGCCAGGCCGGTGCCCAAAGCCTTGGAACAGGCTTCCTTGGCGGCAAAGCGCTTGGCATAGGATGCCGCCTTGTTCTTGCGGCCTTCGGACTTGGCGCGCTCGATGTCGGTAAAGCAGCGGTCGGTGAACCGCGTGCCGAAACGCTCGATCGTCTTCTCCACCCGACGGATGTCGATGAGATCGCTGCCTATGCCGATAATCATGGGAAGGCCCTCCTGGCGGCCGGGGCGATGTCAGGCGCCGTCAGACGCTCGATGCGTTTTCGGCAAGCGCCAGCCGCTCGCGGGCGCGTTCCATCAGGCGTTCCTTGCGGCGCGTCTTGAAGGTCTTCACGCCATAATAGGTGAGCGCGTAGACGATCACGCCGGTCACGATCGCCGGCGGAATGCCACCGATCAGCATCGGCTTCAAAACCGGGTCCCAGATTTGCGTAAGATCGCCCTTATGCCAGAGCGCCGGCAAATCGATGCTGCCGCCCTGACCGCCGCTGTCACGCGCCAGGATCAGGTGACCGATTTCCCAGGTGAAGGCCCAGATGAAGGGATAGGTGATGGGATTGCCCGCCGCCAGACAGCCGAGCGCCGACGCGATGACATTGCCGCCGACCAGATAGGCGATGATGATCGCCATGACGAAATGCACGCCGATGAAGGGCGTCCACGACACCACAATACCCGCAGCAAAACCGGCCGCAACCGAATGCGGCGAGGCGGCAAGGCGAACGAGGCGTTTGCCGAAATATTGGAATGAGCGAACGAAACCCTTGCGGGGCCATAGATGCTCCCGCAGTTTTTCCTTGAATGTCAGTGGCTTTCGGCGACGAAATAGCATGCGGCTTATCTAGTGCAATGGGGGCCGTCATGACAAGACCGGCCTTGCGTATCCCGTACCGATTAAGAACCGAAAGTGCGGCCCTTTTTTGGAACATCGCCTGCTCAGGGTGCAGAAAATGGACGTTCTCTCTTTTGCGGGAAGCAATCCCGCAAGATCGGGATGCTCCAAGGGCGCAACAACGACGCGCCCCTCCTGGTCTTTCAAGTATTAACGGCTATTAACGCTGACGGAACAGACCGCGGTCAACCTGGCGCTGACGATATTCAAGGTCAAAACGGTCGTGCGAGCCATTCAGATAAGCCATTTCGCGGTCTTCGACACTCGGGACACGCAGGGCGCGGGCTATTTTCTTGATAGGGCTAAACATTGTCTTCTCTCATCTCTGTTTCGTTTTCTTCGATGACCAGAAGATAAGCGCGACGGAGGCCAATTACCATCGCTCTAAAATAGACACAGCCATGCGCTCAATGCATACCTATCCGGAAAGGTGCTCGATTTTGGTCATAAAATGATCACAAAATATGCAGCCGCCTAGGATCTAGGACAGACGTGGGCAGATGTCACTCGTAAAGGCGCTTTACCGTGGCGATGCAGTCGAGCTCCTTGAGCTGCACCAGAAGCTGGTTGAGCTGTCGCAGATCCCAGACTTCCACGTCGAGCGCCATCTCGGTGAAATCGGCAGCGACGCGAACGGTGTTGAGCAAGCGAATATTGACATCGACATCGGCGACGGTCTGCGCCACCTTGGCCAAGGTGCCCGGCTCGTTC
>NZ_JBNDIC010000012.1:0-138597 GCF_056755475.1 Rhizobium sp. KNZ2-6A
CCGCGAGATCGAAGAGGAAATCGGCTGCACGGCCACCGTCGGCCCCTTGCGCTTCATCATCGAAAACTTCTTCGAACTTGCCGGACGGCGCGTTCATGAGGTCGGCTTTTACTACGAGGCGGAACTCGCGCGGCCGCTTCCATTCCACGAAACGGACATCGTGCATCGGGTGAAAGACGGCAGCGCCGAGCTCGAATTTTGCTGGGCACCATCCACGCGGGCCGGGCTCGATCAATTCGAACTGGTACCGCCGACCTTGCGCGATCTCATCGAGGCTATGCCGACCGGCATTCGACATTTCGTACGTAGAGACGGTGCCTGAATGGTAGCGATTGATGTAAATTGCAAAGACAACAGAATGACCCCATAACATGGGGGCATCTCCGCCAGACTCCCGATAAGCTCAAATCTTCAGGCCTCTATTCGATGTTGCGCATCGCCATTCTCGGAAATGCAGGCGGTGGAAAATCCACCCTCGCCCGTAAATTGGGCGAGGGACACGCAATTCCCCACTTCGAGATCGACCAGCTCCTTTGGCAGGAAGGCTGGGACCCAGCGCCATTTGAAACTTACGCCGAACAGCACGAACGGATCATCGCCGGTGAGAACTGGGTTATCGATGGATTGGGGCATCGGAACTCGATCCCGGCGCGGTTAGGTCGTGCGACCGAGATCATTCTCGTTGACATGCCGCTCTGGATGCATTTCTGGCTCGCCGCGGAGCGGCAGATCGCGTGGCAATCAGGCAAGCTCGAGCATGCGCCCGGCGGACTTTCGACCATGCCCCCGACACGGGATCTGTTCCGGACCATATGGGACATCGAGCAGGACTGGATGCCCGACATCCGCAGCCTTTGCGCTGAAGCGCGGGATGCTGGCAAAAGGCTCACACTGATCCAGAGCGTCGAAGAGTTGATCTGAACCAGCGCCGTGAAGCCGTTCATGTGAGTGGCATTCGAGGAACCACTGCCTCAATTCCTCCCTTCTGCCGCGATGCGACACCTGATCATCCGATTGACAATTTGAGAAGAGATGCGCTCGCCGGAAGATTAGGTATTGACCTAAGTGTCAGAGCCCCTATAGTTAGGTACATGCCTAACAAAAGCCTGTCCATCGAAAGCACCTTCAGCGCACTCTCCGATCCAACGCGACGAGCGGTGGTTCAAATTCTGAGCCGTGCGCCTGCAACAGTCTCTCAACTAGCCGGTTCCTTCGCCATGGCACTGCCGTCGTTCACTCAGCATCTCGGCATTCTGGAAAAGGCTGGCCTCATCGTTTCGAGAAGGGAGGGGCGGACGCGTATCTGTTCGCTCAATCCAAAGGCCCTGCAGGATGCGGAGGACTGGTTGGCGTCCAATCGGCGTCAATGGGAAGAACGCTTTGACCGCTTCGAGGCGCATCTGGAAAACATGAAGAAAGAGAAAGGGAAATCGAATGAATGATCACGCCAAGAACAACATCTCGGACTGGGCTTCCTGGCCTTTGGAAAGGGAAGTCGTCATTGCCCGTGTCGTTGACGCGGACCGAGAAGCCGCGTTTCTCGCATGGACCGATCCATCGCAGATCGTGAAGTGGTTCGGACCCGATGGGTTTCGCATCGAAACACATGAGATCGACATCCGCGCGGGCGGCTTGTGGCGATTTGACATGGTTGCTCCGGACGGCACTCGCTTCTCCAATCGCATGGAATTCCTACGGATCGAAGCACCAAAACTGATCGAAGCCAGCCACGGCACGGACGCCGCTGACGACCCGGACCGCTTCCGAATGCTGATTACCTTCGATGAACAGGATAACGGTAAAACCGTCGTCACCCTGCGCCAGATGCATCCGACACCGGAGCGCCGCGCCGTCGTCATTGGATTCGGTGCAGTTCAATATGGCGCCCAGACGTTGGACAAACTTGCAAATCACCTCGCGGAGAAATCCAGCGTTTCGGATGCCAGGAACTGACCACCAGGAATGCCGAGGCCATAGACGAAGTCCGAGTTTGTCTCGTTCCTATCGAGGTTGGCCGCTGTTCCGGCGAGTAGCACTCGCAGGAACAGCGGCCGCAAAAACCCATTCCAACAGATCTGCGTTCTTTGAGATTATCTTCTTTGCCTTCGTGACGGATGGATTCTAGCTTCGACCTGAATGACGAAGTTGCCATCTGGAAAGACAGCAACAGGATCACCTTGCAAGAGGAGCAACCGTTGACCCCTAACACGACGCCGATTGGCTCGGACACATCGCTGCCGACACTCGATCTGTCGCGATTTTATGCCTCGCCGTCGGAACGCCGGGCGTTCGTCGCGGAGCTTCGCACGGTGCTCCATGATCACGGCTTCTTCTATCTGACGGGCCATGGTGTCGATCCGAAGCTGATCGAAAACGTCGTTGCCACCGCGAAGCGCTTCTTCGCGCTGCCGCTCGAAGAGAAGCTCAAGATCGAGATGGTGAAGTCGCCGCATTTCCGAGGCTACAATCGGGCTGGACAGGAGCGGACCCGCGGCGAGCGGGACTGGCGTGAGCAGCTCGACATCAACACCGAGAGCGCGCCTTTCGAACTTGGTCCGGATACGCCGGCCTGGCGGCGACTGCAGGGGCCAAACCAGTGGCCGGAGGCGCTGCCTGAGCTCAAACCGCTCCTGCTGGCCTATCAGGCAGAAGTGACCCGTATCGGCATCGATGTGCTGAAGGCGATCGCCGCAGCTCTCGGCCAGCCGGAAAACGTCTTCGCCGATATCTATGAGCCGCAGCCCTCACAGCTTCTGAAGATCATCCGCTATCCGGGCCGCGATGTCGCCGAAACGGATCAGGGCGTGGGCGCCCACAAGGACGGCGGCTTCGTGACCGTATTGCTCCAGGATACGACACCCGGCCTGCGGGTGCGCACGGAAGACGGCGTGTGGATCGATGCTCCGCCGGTGCCCGGCACCTTCGTCATCAATACCGGCGAATTGCTGGAGCTTGCGACGAACGGTTTCGTTCGCGCCGACGTGCATGATGTCATCGCACCGCCTGCAGGCGTCGAACGCTTCTCCGTCGCCTTCTTCCTGGGCTCCCGGCCGGACGCCGCGATCCCCCTCATCGAATTGCCGGATGAGTTGAAGCGCGCCGAGCGTGGCATCTCGGTCGATCCGCTCAATCCGATCTTCCGCGAGGTCGGCCAAAACCAGCTGAAGAGCCGGTTGCGGTCACACCCGGATGTCGCCCGCGCCCATCATGCCGATCTGCTCGCATCGGAACGGTCGGTTTAGGCTAGATAGCCTCAAGATTTAGCCGAGGTCGCTACATCAGCGACCTCGGCTCAATGATAGCCCCTAGTGCTGGCTATCCGGCACGACGACGCGCATGCCGTCGACTACGCTGCTTGCAAGGATCTGACAGCTGAGACGGCTGTTGACCGTCGGCTCCATGACGAATTCGATCATCGCCGCCTCTTCTTCGGAAGGCGGCGGCAGGAGATCGAGGTGTGGCTGCTCGACATAGCAATGACAGGTGCCGCAGGCCAGGGCGCCGCCGCATTGCGCCACGATGCCATCGATACCGCTCCGGACGGCGGCGGCCATCACCGTCTCGCCATCCTGGGCCTGCACACGCGTCTCGCGACCGGCGGAATCGATGAACACGATTTCACACATTGTATTCTCCGTATTCTCCATGCTTTCGGCAAAACCGATCAAGCGGCAACGAGCCTGATGTCGAGGCGTTTCGGGCCGCGCACCGACAGACCGCGCTTATAGGCGGGGTGTTCATCCAGCAGTTCGATGGAGCGCGTCCGCTGCAAGAGCGTCGAGAAGATAATCTCCATATCCAGCCGGGCAAGGTGATTGCCAAGACAGAAATGCGCGCCGCCACCGAATGCCAGATGGCGATTGGGATTACGCTCGACATTGAACCGATCGGGCGCCTCGAATTGTTCAGGGTCGCGATTGGCCGCGCCATACAGCAGGCCGACCTTCGTGCCTTTCGGCAGTCGCTCGCCGGCAATCGTCTTCTCCTCGGTGAGATAGCGGTGAAAGAACGGCAGCGGCGACTCGAAACGGAACATCTCCTGGATGGCTGTCGACATGATGCCCGGCGTTTCTCGAAGTTTGGCCAGGGCGTCGGGATATTGCAGCAGCGCATGCATGCCGCTGCCGAGCACGTCGATCGTCGAGCCATGGCCGGCCATTAGGATCAGCATGCAGGTGGAAACGAGCTCGTCTTCGGTCAATTCACCGGCGACATGCGCCTCGGTCAGCCGACAGAGAAGATCGTCGCGCGGGTTGCGCGTGCGATCGGCAATCAGCTCTTTGAGCAACTCGTAGAACTCCGTCGTCGCACGTTCGGCGGTCGCCTTGCGTTCCGCGCTGCGATCGACATCGAAATATTGCACGACCTCTTCCGACCACTTGCGTAGCTGCCCGGCATATTCCTCCGGCACGCCGAGAACCGAGCCGATGATGTGACCCGGAACCTGCGAGGCGAGATCCTCGACGAAATCGATCGTGCCGGCTTGCAGGAGGCGATCGAGCAGCCGGTCGACGAATTCCTGTATCATCCCGCGCTGGCGAGCGACGAGCGCGGGCGTGAATTCACGAAACACCTTGCGGCGCAGCCGGTCATGGGTTTCGCCGTCGGAATCCAAAAGGCTGAATTGCACGAAGCGCGAATGGTTCGGCATGTCGTGCCAATTCTGCCGCACCTTCTGTTCCTGTATCTCTTCCGGGGAGAGAAAGAATTCGAGCGAGCGCACGAGCGTCTTGTCGCCGGCGGCGGTGGCGACATCCTGATAGCGCGACAGCAGCCACATGTCGAAATGCTCGTAATAGACCGGGCCTGGGCTGGCGCGCAGCTGGCGGTAGGAGGCATAGGGGTCGTCCGTGAACGCTTGCGAGAGCGGATCAAATGCTGGGGTTGCCGTCGACATGCTCAGGACCTCGTCCATTCTGGTTCATCGGCCACAGATTACAGCCTCGAACGGCGAAAAGACATGGATGCGAACCGCAGCCATATGGATAAAACTCTCATCTCCGGATAAGACCTGACGGCATGACCGATGAAGCAATCCCAGACGATATTTCCGCTGTGGACGACGTCTTCTTCCAGACGCCGGGCAGGCTGTCCCGCGCCCTGCCCTATGCGCTTCTCGCCGCCGGGCGGCGCATCTGCACGCCCGCGGAAATGCCGATCGCCCATCGCTTCAACCAGCATACTCTCATCCTGACCCTCAGCGGAAAAGGCCTGTTGCAGGTCAACGATCTCTCAAGCGCCCTGCATGAAGGGACGATCGCGTGGCTGGATTCCTCGATGCTCTATTCGCATCGCTGTGAACCGCGCCATTCGCACTGGTCCTATCTCTGGGTGGGGTTCGCAGGACACGGACTCGATACGCTGTTCGACAGTCTGGGCGTGATCGCCAATCCGGTCTTTGGCATTTCGAGCCCGCGCGATCCACGGGCGCTGTTCGAAGACATCCTCCGGGAAGTGGAGACGGGCAGTTTCCTCTCGGACAGCCGATGTTTTGCCCTGCTTGCGCAATTGATCTCGCTTCTGATTTCCGAACGCGCGGAACATGGCGAGCTCAGCGGCGCAGCCCAACGATTGCAGCGCGTCGTGGAATTGGTCCGCGCCGACCTCACCCGCCCCTGGACGGTGGGTGAGCTCGCCATCGCCGCCCATCTGAGCCAGGCGCAGCTGTTTCGCCGCTTTCGTCAGAGAATGGGGACGACGCCTCTCGATTGGCTCCGCCACGAGCGCGTGAACGCCGCGAAGCGTTTGCTTGTTATAACCGATGAGCCGATCGGCAAGATCGCCGCCCAATGCGGCTATCCCGACCCCTTCCACTTCGCCCGCGACTTCAAGAAGCTGGTTGGCGTCACGCCGAGCGAATTCAGGCGGCAGGGTCAGAGCGCTCGGCTTCGCGAACCCTGATCAAAAACCCCGTTTTGCCTCCGCATAAAGAAGAAGCTCTCTTGCTATCGTTCGCCCGGATTGGCTCAGCCTATATGACGCGCTAAAAGTCCGTCGAGCCTGCAAAATTATCTGAAACGCATACCGCGTCTCTCGTCGGAGATTGAAAAGTGACAACCGAACAAAGCGTCCTGCGCATCTCCATTATCGTGACCTTCGTTCTGGCGGTCGCCGGCATTGTCTTCGGTCTTCTCTCCGGTTCCTATGCGATCGTCTTCGACGGCGTCTACGCGCTTACTGATGCAAGCATGACGATCGTCGCGCTGATCGTCTCCAACCTGATCGTGTCCTCCGCAACGAACACGGCCTCCGGCGGCAGGTTCGCCAAGCATTTCACCATGGGTTTCTGGCATCTCGAACCCATGGTGCTTGGCCTCAATGGCGTCTTGCTGACGGGAGCCGCGGTCTATGCCCTGATCAACGCAATCGGCAGCATCATGGCCGGCGGTCGGCATCTCTCCTTCGATCAAGCCATCATCTATGCGGTGCTGACCATGATCATCGCCTTCCTGATGGCAGGTTGTGGCAGGCGTGCGAACGAGAAACTGAGGTCCAGTTTCATTGCACTCGACGCCAAGGCCTGGGTGATGACGGGCTGCTTAAGCGGGGCGCTGCTGCTCGCCTTCATCTTCGGCTTTTTCATTCAGGGGACACGCCTGGAATGGATGTCGCCCTATGTCGATCCGGCCGCACTCGCGCTGGTCTGCCTCATCGTCATCCCCATGCCGATCGGCACGATCAAGCAGGCGTTTGCCGATATTCTGCTCGTAACGCCTTCCGATCTGCGGGAACATGTCGACCGCGTCGCTACCGACATCGTCCAACGCTACGGTTTCGAATCCTACCGCTCCTATGTCGCCCGCGTCGGCCGCGGCAAGCAGATCGAGCTTTATTTCATCGTGCCACCGGACGGGCCTGCGAAGAAGCTGGAGGAATGGGACCATATTCGCGACGAGATCGGCGATGCGATCGGTGACGAAGGCCCGGACCGTTGGCTGACGATCGCCTTCACGACCGATCCCGAATGGGCCGACTGAGCAATGGGACGGATGCTTCGAACCGATGCCAAGCATCGCTTGCGACTTTGCCTAGGCGCTCTCGGTGTCTACCGCCGGGAGAGTGCCAGTTGGCATACGCGGCCGCCCGGAGCGAAGCACGAGACGCTGGATGCGGCTGGTAAGCGGTTTCTCAACGGCCCAGAAGAGTAGCAGGGAAAACAAGGCAGCCGCGAGCGTGGCGAATATAACGAACAGGCCGAGAGGAAGAGCTCCGCCGAGCGCCTTCGCCCAGATGGCTCGCATCGGCCGCAGGATAAAGGGGTGGGCAAGATAGAGACTATAGGAGGCATCTCCCAGGGCGACGCCCCATAGGACGAGCTTCCCCTGAGGCAGGAGAGGGCCGATTGCGGCCGCAAGAACGAATAGCGCCGCAGGCAGGCCGCATCGCAGGAATTGCGGCAAGGTCGCATCGCTCCAGGGGTCGGAGATACGTACGAAGCCGAGAAGACCGATGGCCATGAGCCCGAGTGCTCCGGCACCGCCGATCCTGATGCCGCTGCGAAAGATCAAGGCGACATAGACACCGAAGAGGAACTCAAGAATGATGGGGTTCGTCCAGAAGGCTATCTGGACATGGCCTGGATCGATGAGCCCTCCGACAAGCGCCATGCCTGCCATCAGCACCGACAGCCAGATGATGCCCAGCCTTATCGGCAGCAGGAGCGCGGCCGCAAAGAACACATAGAACAGCATCTCGTAATTCAGCGTCCAGGCGAGTGCAAGCACCGGCCTGATTTCATCCGCGCCACGCCCGGACGGAATGAAGAAATAGGATGCCAGGACATGGAACACGGAGCCGATGGGAACAGCCAGCAGCGAGGGTGCTACGAGCGCGCCGATAAGCATGAGGCTCGTCAGCAGCCAGTAGAGCGGGATCACGCGGGCGCAGCGCCGCAGGAAGAAACGCAGCGGAGCGCCGCTCTTGCCGAACTCCGACGCGGCCGTATGGGTCATGATGAAGCCGGAGAGGACGAAGAATATGTCCACCCCGAAACCAAGATTCCATGCGGAGCCATCGACCGCTGCCCGCCCTGTCGCCCCCGCCAGCATCCCGGTCTCGTGCAAGGCGTGAGCCACGACAACGGACAAAGCGGCGAGCGCGCGCAGCACCTGAAGATTCGACAGCAGGCGAGACGACCTACCGGCATCACCGCCGGCGGCCGGACCCTCAACTATTTCCCTATAAAACCACACCGGAAATCTCAGTAAATATCGTCTTGGATCTCCTCTTATGACCCTAGACGATATAACAACCCGTCGCCGCGCGCTTAAATCGGCAGCCTTGCTTTAAATCATAGTTATTCTTCAGTTAAGCTTGCAGACGCTGGGCAGGTTAGGCAGCGGCTAAAATGATATGCGCTTGAATCTTGGCCGCAACTTCGCCGTTGCCATGCCTGTCTGCGATCGCGGATGCGGCATAGTCGGTTGCAGCCTCCAGGCTTCCCGCTTCCCTGGCCTCGATTTCATTGCGAAGAAGCGTTCCCTGACAATAGGCAACGGCTGGAATGCGCGGCGAGGATGCACGGCTCTGTTCGGCTCTCGTTTCGATCACCACATCTGTAAAACCGGCATTCTCGAGATCGCTGCGAATCCGCTCTACGTCGTGATAGCCATGCGGGGTGCGTGCCAGGAAACGCGGCGGATCGTTCGGGAAAATCCGAGCCAGAGCGTTCGTTACCTCATTCGCAAATATATTCTCCTCGAGGCGATCCCAGACGTTGAACAGGAAATGCCCTCCGGGCTTCAAAACTCGTTTTGCCTCGCGATAGGCCGAGACGCGATCGGGAAAGAACATGGCGCCGAACTGGCAGCAGACGAGATCGAAGGACGCATCGTCAAACGGCAGCGCCATGGCGTCTGCCTGCCGCCAAGTGATGCGGCTGTCGGGAGCCTGCCGCGAACGGGCATAGTCGAGCATCGGTTGATTGAGATCCGTGACGACATAGCGTGCATCGGGGGATAGTTTAGGCGCCAATACGCGGGTGACAGCCCCGGTGCCCGCGGCAATTTCGAGGACCGCGCCCGGCGCCAGGGACGCTGCCCGTCGGGCAAGATCTGCGGCGTAAGGTTCGAAAATCAACGGCACCATATAGCGGTCGTAATTTTCCGGGATCGAGCCGGCGAATAGCTTGTCCGTCTCCAACATTGCCATGCCCCCTGCGCCCTTACAGGCCATTACATTAGCATATCGCAACGGAGGCGTCATTCTCAGCGTCGCACTGGTGCAAGCCGCGCCAATCAGCCCCCATCACCGCGCGCAAGAACGTCCAGAAGCTGGCTGGTATTGTCGATCGAGAATTGCACGCGCTCGCCCGGCCATACGGACTCGGAATAAGAGATCGGCGTGCCCTTGAGATCGACGTCCACTTTTCTCGACACGGCCACAGGCTGCGCCATGGACTGGCGGAGCTGCTTCGCCTCCTCGCTTGTCGGTAGGCGGACGATGATGTCGGTGCGCAGGCGGATATAGTCGGGGATACCATACTCGGCCAGAATGACGGTTACGCTCCGCCCGCTGCGCCGCGCGTCATCGAAGCCCGGAAAACGGCGCACCGGATAATAGGCATGCGAATAGTTGATCGGCTCCTCGTCGGCAAAGCCGCACCGGACGATATGGTAGACGGGCTCGCCATGGGGAAGCCGCAAGGCGTCAGCGATCATCTCGGAGGCTGGAACGACCTCTTCATGGATGGCCTGCCCAAGCGGCTCCCTGCCCTGATCGAGCAGATTCTGAGAAAAGCGCGTGCGCTCCGACAGACGGTAGTCGAGACGGCTATCCCTGACAAAGGTCCCACGCCCCTGCTCGACCAGCACGAGCCCCCGGCTCTCAAGACGGGCAATGGCGCGCCGTATGGTGTGGCGCCCGACGCCGAAGCGCTCCATCAGGTCGGATTCGGTTGGAAGCTGTGCCTTTGGTGACAGCCGGCCGGTCAGAATATCCTCGGTAATATCGTTCTCGACCTGTTGCCATTGACCGTGCAGCAACTTTTTCCGCATGCCCGCCCTTCCGAATTTAGCCATGTCATTCGAATGTCGAATATTGCTACGGCATCGTTTTTCATCTCTACCCGATGATGGAGATCCGATAAACAGTGCCGGAAGTCAATTTCACCATGAGGCGTTGGCGTTTAGCCAAGTTCTCCTTGGGTGTCATTTGTCATCGCTACGTAAATATCCGAATGAATGCGCGCCCACGCGTTGCTGCGGCGGAGCATGATGTGCAAAGTCAATTCGGCGATTGGCGACTACATGGCCGAGATGAACGCATATCCGTGCCCCTCCTTGACTATTCTGCCGATGCCCGGTCGCCCCAGGTGAGCGCCGGCAAGCCAAGTGTGTGCAGCCTCTGCGTCTTGGAGCAGCCTGATCCGGCTAGCCCTCGCTATGGACTGGTCAGCGTCATAGGCCCAGGTGAGTTCGGGACGGGCAAACTGTGCAGCAGGAGCGTGGATCACGTCGCCGCAGAATAAAATATCGTCCTCGCCAGTGCTGAGGAGATAACCCATATGGCCCGGAGCGTGCCCGGGTATCGCCATCGCCAGCAAATGATCGTCCAGCCGGTCTCCTCCGTTGATCGGGGCCAGGAGTGGCTGAAAATCCGCCAGTCCTGGCTCGGCGAGGAAATCCTCGACGGCGGCCTCCGCAATCACGATCTTGTTTAAGTTTCTAAATGCTCGCCGCCCGTCAGGCGTAACAAGACCATTGATGTGGTCGCCATGGGCATGGGTGAGGGCGACCATCGTGATGGACGATGTGTCGATGCCAGCCTCGCACATAGCCTCCTCGAGGTGGCCCATGGACGGGTCCCAGCTTGTTCCCGCTCCACAATCTATCAAAACGCGGTCGCTGCCAGGGCGATCGAGCAGGAAGCAGTTGACGGACAGGCGAACGAGCGCCTCTTCCCGCCGTGGCGATACTATCGGCGTAGATATTTTGCCGTTCGGATATCTGAGCAATTGGGCCGGCAGGTCGACATATCCGTCGGAAAGCGACCAAACCTTCGATGATCCCGAAGCACAGGCCATGATGTTGGCGCTTTGAGATAGAAATTTCATGGGCAACCTGCCAAGCCGGGCGTTTCAATTTTCTATTGCGGCACTGAAGCCGTTACGTTTTCGAAGTCATCACCTTCTGAACGATCTTCCAGGTTCCGTTGACCTTCAAGCATGACAATAGGTCCGTGAAGTGGCGCGGCGGTACCTGCAATTTCACCTTCAGAAGCGCGAGATCTCTTTCGACGTCAATTGATAGGATCTCGTCGTCACGTTCCGCGCCCTGCTGTTTTGGAGCTTCGGCATTACGCACGACTGCTAACCACGTCGCAATCGGCGTCACGCCCACGTCGCCGTCGTCGGCGACCTTCGTCACGGAGCTCAAGGGGTGAAATAGGGATGCAAATTTCTCAGCATCCATTTCATAGGCGGCGTCAAAATAGATCTGCGCCAGGGTGCGCAAAGCGCAAACATCGGTATCCATGGTCACCTCGTTGTCCGGTCAAACTATTATGCGTGCCGCAATTCCGTGCCGAGCCCCGGAGAGGCCGAAGCGTGGAGAAGTCGACCACATCAGCTTGTTGATCAAATCTAGGGCACAGACGCTTATGAGGAAAGATACTTTTGACGGGATGGGGTCATGAATGATATTCATAAATAATGGGGAACTACCTGGATGAACTCGCTATTTTTGCAATCGTCGCCAGTGAGCGAAGCTTTACACGCGCTGCGGTGAAGCTGGGTGTCTCCCAGTCCGCCCTGAGCCACACGATCAGGAAACTTGAGCAGCAACTCGAGATCCAGCTTCTTGCTCGGACTACCAAGAGTGTAGCGCCGACCGCTGCCGGCGCAGCTCTTCTGGAGGATCTGTCTCCGGCGCTTGAGCAAATTACTCGCGCGCTAGACAAAGCCCGGAGCGTGCGCCACCGACCCGCGGGACGCCTTAGAATTGTAATGTCACGGTCGGCTGCTGTGATGGTATTGTTGCCGAAGCTCACCGCATTCGCCGAGGCTTACCCTGACGTCGTTCTCGACGTTGTCACCGTCACTGGTCCCGTCGACATCGTCGCGGGCGAGTTTGATGCTGGTATTCAACTCGGCGAATATGTTCAAAAGGATATGATTGCGGTGCGCGTCTCGCAGGAGTTGCGTTTGGCGGTGGTGGGGTCGCCCGGCTATTTTGCGTCACGAAGCATTCCTCGGAAGCCCAAGGATCTAAATGATCATCGATGTCTGAACCTGCGTCTTCCCAACGGTCCGTATCGGTGGCAGTTCGAGCAGGGACGCAAGGCGGTCACAATCGGTGTGAACGGCCCGCTCATAATCGACGATACCAACCTCGTGATTCAGGCGGCGCTCACCGGAGCCGGCCTTGGGCTCGCATATGAAGAACAGGTTATGGAGCATGTTGCTGAGCACCGCCTCATTCGGGTGCTGGAGAATTGGACGCCCCCTATTCCCGGTTTCTTCATGTATTACCCCAGTCGCCAGCATCAGCCCGCTGCGCTAACTGCGCTAGTGAATGCCCTGCGATGCTCTTAAAAAACGGGCCGGTACGCGCGGGATCGATTTAAAGGTGGTGCGGGTGGCCGGGGTCGAACCGGCACTCCTCTCGGACTTGGATTTTGAAGGGGGTCGCGTCTACAAACTGCGGCGCCGTTGCTATAGTCCGATGCTTCAGCAGATGCCGATTTCCGGTATCTGCTGAAGCGCAAAACCGGTATTTCGGATCAGCGTGAAAAGAGACGGAGGCTATTCGATCGCGGTGATCTCCAGCTCCTCCTTGCCAAGGCTGACGACATCGCCAACCTTCTTTCCCATCAGCAGCCTTGCAACGGGTGATACGTACGAAATCGATCCCGCCCTGGGATCGGCTTCATCCTCTCCGACGATGCGGTATTTCTGCACGCGGCCGTCTTCCCGCCTATAGGTCACCGTGCTCCCGAAGGCGGCGACGTCAAACGAGCCGGGAGTGGCAACGACTTCGGCCGTGCGAACCCTTTCCGCGAAATAGCGCGCATCGCGCAACGGAATGGCGGTCTGCCGCCGACGTTCATTGATGTCTTCGATGGCGTTTGCTGTGTCATACGCTTTTCGCGCTTCCTGAAGCTGCAGTTCCAGCGCCTTCAATCCTGCTTCCGTAACAAGGTTCGGATGCTGGGAAATGGGTCGATCGGGCAGCACGGTTTCCGCTGCCGCCTCGGCACTTTCTTCCTTCATGAACGCTGTGCTCAATTTCAAGCTCCATTTCGACGCTTTGTACTCTTTCGATGTCTCCGACGGCTCGGTCTGGATGATGGAGGCGATCGGCAAATCAGCCCTATACTATAGACCAGACAGCAACCTTGGAGAAATGCAATGGCCGATAGAAAGCCCAAGTCACCGGCAAAGGCGCCGTCCACGCCGGCGTCAACGGAACCGAAACTGCTTTCAGGCGGCAATCCGCAGATCGCCAAGGGCGATGGCGACGCGCCGGTGCAAGCCTATATCGCCGCCATGCCGGGCTGGAAGAACGAGGTCGGACGCCGGATCGATGCGCTCGTCGTCCAAGCCCTCCCCGAGGTTCGAAAAGCGGTCAAATGGAATTCGCCATTCTATGGCATCGAAGGCAATGGCTGGTTCCTGAGCATTCATTGCTTCACGAAATACGTCAAGGTCGCCTTCTTTCGCGGCGCATCGCTGCATCCGATCCCGCCCGGGGAATCGAAAAGCAAGGAGACACGCTACCTCAACCTCCATGAGGACGATACGCTGGACGAAGCGCAGTTTACCGACTGGGTGGAGCAAGCAAGCCGGCTGCCCGGTGAGCGTATGTAGGTCGCCGCTGACCGCGGGCGCGACGGTAAACCGCCCCGAACGACAAATGCCAAATCCGAAGTGACTCTTGCAACAGCTCGCAAATCGAATAGTCTTCAACCACCCATTCGTGACGGACGCAAATCACCGCTTTCGCGAGCTTTGCCCATAAATCATCAACATGAGAAGAGATCGATGATTAGCCTCGGTGTTTTGACGACGTATATCTTGGTAGTGCTCGGTCTGATGGTCATTCCCGGGCCTGCCACGCTGCTCACGCTCGCCAGAGCCGTCAGTGGCGGCAAGCGTGCCGGGCTGGCAACCGGCCTTGGCATTGCCACCGGCGATCTCTTCCATACGATGATGGCGACCTTCGGATTGTCGGCGCTGCTCGCCACATCCGCGCTGGCCTTTGAGATCGTCAAATATGCCGGCGTCATCTATCTGATCTATCTCGGCTTCAAGGCCTTTATCGAAAAGAGCGGCAGCATTGATGTACCGACCGCGCAGGCCATCACGCCCATGCGCGCGTTTCGGCAAGGTTTCTTCACCGAGATCCTCAACCCGAAGACGGCCCTTTTCTTCCTGGCATTCCTGCCGCAGTTCATCCATCCCGAAAGTGGCTCCGTCATCGCGCAATTCGCGCTGCTCGGCACCATTTTCGTCGTCCTCAGCATCGGCATCACGTCGCTTCTGGCGATCGGCGCCGGATCGATCGGCGGCTGGCTGCGCCGCAACCGCACCATCGGACGCTGGCAGGGGAAGGTCATCGGCACGATCTATATGGCCCTCGGCGTCAGGCTTGCCCTGCAGCAGCAGTGATACGCTTTCACAGTAACTAACTGAAGCATACGGGCTGTCGTCTGCCGATCTCGCCGCTGCGGCCAGCGATACCTCGTGCAATAACCGCGAACGGGCAAAACCCGACGCCGAAAGCGCCGGGTTCCCGAATATCCTCGAGCTTAACGGCGCGAACCGAAGGGACGAAGCGCCATGTGGCGGTTGACGTCCTTGTAGAGCAGGTAGCGGAAGGGACCAGGGCCGCCGGCATAGCAGGCCTGCGGGCAGAAGGCACGCAGCCACATGAAGTCGCCGGCCTCCACCTCGACCCAATCCTGGTTCAGACGATAGACGGCTTTGCCTTCCAGCACGTAGAGTCCATGCTCCATGACATGGGTTTCCGCAAAGGGAATGACGGCGCCGGGCTGCAGGGTGACGATCGTCACATGCATGTCGTGACGCAGGTCGGAGGGGTCGACGAAGCGGGTAGTCGCCCAGCCTCCGTCGGTGCCCGGCATGGCCGACGGCGTGATGTCCTTCTCGTTGAGGATGAGCGGTTGCGGATAATCCAATCCCTCGACAGCCTCATAGGCCTTGCGGATCCAGTGGAAGCGGGAATGCGTGCCTGCGCGGTTATGCAGCGACCACTTCAGACCCGGCGGCAGGAAGGCATAGCCGCCTGGCTGGAGCACATGCTTGCCGGAAGGCAGGGTCAGTTCGATCTCGCCGGCGACGACGAAGAGCACGCCTTCAGCCTCGGCATCCTGTTCCGGCCTGTCGCTGCCGCCACCCGGCGCCACCTCCATGACATATTGCGAAAAGGTCTCGGCGAAGCCCGAAAGCGGCCGGGCGATCACCCAGCAGCGGGTGACGTTCCAAAAGGGCAGATAGCTCGTGACGATGTCCTGCATCACGCCCTTGGGGATGACGGCATAGGCCTCCGTGAATACCGCCCGCCCCGTCAGGAGATCGCTCTGCGGCGGATGACCGCCAAGGGAAGAATAATAGTTTCTTTGCATCGTCTGGACCCTTCATTCTCATGGTTTCGCGGAGGCTGCGGCATACGCCTCCGCCATATAGCGGATTGCGCTACAAGCGGAAATGCCGCGTTACTTGGCCCCTGCTTTCTCTAGCAATTTCCCAATCTTGTCGTAGCCGCGGCTGTGGGCATGTTGAAGCGGCGTCACGCCGTCATTGTCGGCGAGATTGACGTTTGCGCCGGCACCGATCAGCAGTTCGACGATCCGAATGTGAGACGGACCGCCGTCGCTGAGGATGATCGCTTCCAGCAGGGCCGTCCAGCCGAGGCGGTTGACGTGATCGACATCGACCCCGGCCTTGATCAAGGCATCGACCGTTTCGACATGGCCGCGCTCGGACGCGGGAATGAGTGCCGTGCCGCCATAACGATTGATGCTTTTGAGGTCCGCGCCATGGGCGAGCGTGAGCTTGAGAATCTCAAGATGGCCGCGGGCGCCGGCATAAAGATAGGGGCTGTCCTCAATCTCGTCCTTGGCATTGACGTCGGCGTCCGCCTCGATCAGCGCCCGCGCGGCCCCCAGCTTGTTGCCATGCGTCGCGACAAGCAGTGCCGTCGCGCCGCTTGCGTCCCGCGTCTCGATGGCAGCACTGCTGGCGAGCAGTTCCCGGATGGCGGCGACGTCGCCCGCTGCGGCCGCCTTATGTAATCGAAGATCCATTGTATCGCCGAAGGCAAGGAAAGGGGTGCAGACAGCCGTCAGGAAAAGCCAGGCTGACAGCAAAAATTTCAACATGCCTCATCCCGTTATGTTTCCATCTGAACTTAGCAGGGAACTCCGCTTCAGAAAATCGAATATCCAAGCCGGGACCGCTGAGAAAATGAAAACACTTTCAGGATTTTCCGTTGTTACGGCCGAGCCATAGCCTCACCGTTTTCCGCGCCAGCCCTTATCCGCCACCACGACCGAGGGAGGGATGGAGCCGATCTCAAGGCGCACGCAGAAGCCCCGGAAAGTGTCGAGGAATGAAACTCTTCCACCGTGAATCTCGGCCGCCTTCTTGACCAGATTCAGCCCCAGACCAGCCCCGGAGGAACTGGCATTGATGCGGCGAAACGGCTCAAAGACGCGATCGCGCTCCGCCAGCGGTATGCCTGGACCTTCGTCGCAGACATCGATCGTGCCGGCGGCACCGACCCGAACGATGATCGACCCTTTTCCTCCCGCATGATCGATCGCATTTCGGATCAGGTTGACGACCGCCATCTCGATCGTCGAGGTCTGGATCACAAACACCGCTTCCTCGGGGCTCGGCTCGAAGTCGAAATCATAGCCGGCATCCATCGCAATCGGCGCAAGATCGGCGGCGATGTTCTCGACCAAGACGTTTAGATCTTTCTTTTCCGCACGCAGCTCGACTGCACCGATGGCCTGCATTTCCAGAAGTTGATGCGCCACGCGGGAGAGGCGGTCGATATCCTCTCGAAGCTGATGGCTCACCTCTGCCTCGGGGAGAAGATCGGCCCGCGTCCGCGCAATCGCAATCGGCGTTCTCAACTCATGCGCGGCGTCTGCGAGGAAGCGATTATGCCTCTTATACCCTTCATCCAGCTTGGAAAGCGCGTGGTTGAACGCGTCCACCAGCGGAATGATCTCGGTCGGCACCTTCGAACGCTCGAGCCGGGCTGAGCGGGTATCGAAATCGATCGCCTGCGCCTGTGTTGCCGTTTCCACGAGGCCGCTCAGCGACCGGCCGACGGCGCGCGGCGTGACGAGCAGCGTTGCGATGCCCGTGAGCGCCAGTATGGGAAACACACCGATGAAGATGACGAATGCCAGAGCCGGCAGTACACTCAACCAATGGATTTCGCCATGCGGCCCCTTGGCGACCTCGACACGCATATTGATCCACACATTGAGGCCCTCATTGTCAAAGCCGCGTTCCGTCGCCGCCATGATCTGCAGCTTGCCGGCCGAAGTCTCCCGGTTCTCGACCGTGGCATGCGCGCCGTTGCCGGCTTCCACCCTGGCCCGGTCGATCGTCCGGGGAAAGCTTTCCTTGAGAGCGACTGCCGGTATCTCCCCATATTGAAGGAGGAACCCCTTGTCGTCGCGGACGGTGAACCAGAGTTCCGGATAGCGCTGCTTCAGCTCGACGACCTCGTGTGTCTCGGCCACCTGCAGCTGCCCGTCATCATCCCTTGTAACCTGTTGCGCGACGACACGGACGGCTTCTTCGTTGGCATCCTCCAGCTCCGGATTGATGATCCAGATCCAGCCGACGAGAAGAACGAAAAAGAGAACGAGAATAAAAGCCTGCAAGACGATGAGGCGTTTTATCAGCCCCCACCGCAACGACCGGCTGCGCTCTGACCTCATGCCTTGGTCCGGATGAGATAGCCAATGTTTCGAACGGCTCTTATCTCGACCGTGGCTTCGGCCAGCAGGAGCTTCTTTCGGATTCGCGAGATGTGCGCGTCCAATGCATTCGATCCGATTTCGTCCTCTAACGCATAAACCGCCTCGACGAGGTTCGGCCTCGTGACGATACGGTTCGGACGGCGCATCAGCGCCTCCAGCACCAGATATTCGCGCCGGGGAAACTCGACAAGCGACCCGGCAATGGAGATTTCATTGCTTCGCGGATCGACACTGAGATTGCCGAAGCTCAAATATCTGTCGGAAAGCGTGGGGCCGCGTCTTTGCAGAGCGCGCAGGCGGGCGAGCAATTCCTCGATGGCGAAAGGTTTGGCAAGATAGTCGTCGGCCCCACTATCAAGTCCGTCCACACGATGGTCGACGGTGCCGAGAGCGGTCAGAACAAGGATCGGCACGGGATGTTTGCGTTGACGAAGCGCCGCAACAAGATCGAGGCCCTCGCCATCCGGCAGGCGACGATCCAGAACCAGGACATCATAGGTCCCCACGCGGGCCATGGCCTCGGCATCGGCAATCGTCCGGACATGATCGGCGAGCACATCGCGGCGCCTCAATGCCTCGAGCAGCGCTCGAGCCATTTCGGGCTCATCTTCAAGAAGCAAGATTCGCAATGACGTTTTTCCCCCAAAGAACGGCGCTTGCCATCCTTTGCCCCACTGACAGCCAAAGATTGCAGCTACATTACACGCAGATTTAGGAAGTGGTACTGGGTTGCGCCGGTTGTTGCCGGCGACAGGACATGATTGAGGCGCCGGTCGCTAACTTTCCAGCAAGCGCACCAGCATTCGCCTGATATGATCCTGGCCGCCAAAGAAAATCGTGGCGACGACGATCGTCCGACGTTCTTCGATCGGCAGAAACCAAACGGCAGCCTTGTCGCGCCGCAGGAAGCGAATGCCGGGATGGATATCCGATCGCAATGTTCCGATGTAAGGCGTCTCGGCCAGCCGATCGATCGCCAGACGAAGCTCGCGAATACGGTCGGCGGCGCGCTCGAGCGCTTCCTCGGGCGCATCCCCGAGGTCCATATAGGCCGCGAACAGATGATCGAAGATCAGCTCGAAATCGCGGTCCGCCTCTCTCGAGTATTCAAGATTCCACACGAAGAGCGCGCCGCTTCCGCTCGATCATGCTTTCGATCCGCTCTTCCATGTCCGTCACAGAGATTTTCGGCCCATCGACCCGGCGCTGGATGAGGGTGCGGAGCGCCTCCGTCTCTGCCACCTCCGCCTCGGTTTTTTGCCGAAGCAGCTCCAGGCCCTGCTGGAGGACGGAGCTCAAGCTGGAATAGCGTCCCGTCTCGACGAGCGAGCGGGCGAATGCATCCTGCTGATCGGTCAACGATATCGACGACTTGACGCTCACTGGCTATCTCCTTCAAGTATTAAAGTGCTACCCAGTCGCACACATGTCAAGGCGCCGCATCAAGAGGACCTCAGGCCGAGGGTTATTGCCGCCGCTTCGCCGTGTCGTTGACGCCGCCCAAATCCGGCGCCATTCCATAGCTCATATTCTTCATCTGCTGGATGACGCGCGCCATCTCCTCGTCATCGAGAATGGGAGGCTCGCCGAGCGTCAGCGCCTGTACGTAAAGGCGCGACAGGGTTTCGACTTCGATGGCGAGCGCAAGCGCGGCCGCCGGCGTCTTACCGAGCGAGATCTGTCCATGCTGACCAAGCAGGCAGGCGAGCCTGTCCTGCAGCGCCTCGATGGCCGCATCCGAAAGCGCCTGGGTGCCGAAGGTAGCATAGCGCGCGCAACGGATCGTCGTGCCTCCGGCGACACCGGTCATATAGTGGAAGCTCGGGATGGTCTTGTGGTGCACGGCAAGTGTGGTCGCGTAGACCGAATGGCAATGGAGAATACAGTCAATGTCCTGGCGGGAGGCAAGGATATCACGATGGAAACGCCATTCCGATGACGGCCGGCGTTCACCCTCGTAACTGCCGTCAAAGTACATCTGCACAAGATCCTTCGGCTGCATCACGTCATAGGGAAGAGATGTGGGCGTGATCAGGAAGCCTTTGGGATTGCGCACCGACATGTTGCCGGCCGTTCCCTGGTTGATGCCGGATGCGTTCATCCGGCGGCAGATCTCTACCATTTCCTCGCGCTGGGCGTTGTCGTCGTAAGTCGTCACGATATGTGCTCCATGGTCTTGATCAGCGCCTGCCAGCGGCGCTGATAGGATGAAAGTTCAGGAAAGTCGGAAATATCCGGCGCCTCGGCGGCGAGCGCCGCAGGCAAAACGCGCTTTTCATGGGCGGCGAGCATGGCAGCGCCGGTCGCCGTGCCGGTCGTGCTGCGGCTCACAAGCACCCGCCGGTCGGGCAAGAGCGCCGCAACGGCGGCGCCATAAAGAGGATCAACGACAAAATTGCCATCAAGCACCACTGTTCCCGCCGCAGGCAGATCCCGGATGCAGTCTGCCGTCAGCAGGACCGAATAGAGCACGGCGAGCGTGAAGCGGACGTCTCCTTCCTCTGCAAGCGGACCCTCTAGGCGGCCGTGGTGCGCCGTGCCGGGAAAAAGCCCGTCATCCGAGCCGAAGGTCGGCAGCGCAAAGGTGCCCGAGGCAACGATCCTCCGTAGTGCCTGCAACGAGGCTGGGCCGGAAGCCTCTGCGGCGACGGCGGAAAATTCACGCCCGCCCATGGTCAGCATGCCGGGCATCGGATTGCCGAACACATCGGCATTGCAGGAATGACCGGGCAGCTCGATATCGAAATCAACGCCGAGGCGATCCGTGAGCGCGACGATCCACGTGCCCGTCGAAATCACTATGAAATCTGAGAGATCGGCCGCCTGGTAACGGTAGAAATTCGCCGAAGAGTCGTGCACGCCGCACAGGATGCGCGTCGTTGCCTTCAGGCCGCAGCGCCTGGCAAGCTCCGGCTTCAAGGCCCCAAGCGTTTCCCAGGCCCGCCGCATCGGCGGCATCAGGCGCTGCCAGCCGCGGCTTGCAACGAGCGTGGCCGGCCGCCCATCTGCCGAGGCCCAAAGATGCGACTGCGCCGCCAGGCTCGTGACCTCGCTTGCCAAGACCCCGGAGAGACGAAAAGCCCAATATTGCGGAGTGGCGAGATAGGCGCTGGCAGCCGCGAATATCTCCGGCCAGTGCATTTCCTGCCAGAGCATTTGCCGCGCGAGATGCGCCGCGCCCAACATGATGGCGCTCGCCCTTTCGCGATAGGGGCCGACGATCGCCCTGTAGCGTGCGTCGACATCGGCGGGTATGGGCTGCTCGTAGTCGATCATCGGCATTGCCGCGCCCCGCCGATCGACCAGCACGCCGCCGGAGCCGTGCGCGCAGGTGACGATCGCGCCGATATCGTGCCGTTTGCCCAATGCGGCCAGGCTATCGATGAGCCAGGCTTCCAGCTCATCAAGGTCGTGATGGCGGTAAGGCGGCGCCTCCTTGACCCTGTTCGGCGTCGACAGCGTTTCCAGCACGCAGCCGTCATCGCGTGCCACCGACAGCTTCACATTCGTCTTGCCGATGTCGAAAACCGCGACGATGCTCATTTCGGACCAAGAAAACGTGCTGGCAGCAGCCCCATGAGATAGGGCCGTGCCGTCTGAACCATGGCGACGAAGATGAGAATGCCGCCCCAGATCGCGACCGTCAGATAATTGCTGAGGCCGAACTGGTTGAAGCCTGAGGAGATGACCTGCAGGATCGCGAGCGCCAGCATCAGGCCCCCGGCCGTGCCGAAGCCGCCGAATGGATCGACGCCGCCGAGCACGGCCGCAAGGATCGTCACCAGCAGATAGGATTGCGCATAATCCGCGCTTGCCGAATTGAACGTCGCCAGCATGACCAGCGCGGCGAAGAAGCAAATCACGCTCGACATGACGTAGACGCCGACCAGCACCCGGCGCGTGTCGATCGCCGAATAGCGCGCCGCCTCGATATTGGAGCCGATCATGGCGCAGGCGACGCCGAAGGCTGTACGCCGCAATATGAGGCTGACGATGACGGCGACGACGATCAGCAGCAGGAAGATCATCGGCACGCCGATAATAGTGGTCGTGCCGATGCGGCTGAAGCCGTCCGGTATGCCTGACAGTGCCATGCCGCGTGTCAGATAGATGCTGATGCCGTCGATCAGCGATTTCGTGCCGAGCGTGATCAGGATCGGGTGGACGCCGGTATAGGCGATGAGCAGACCGGTAACGAAGCCTATGAGCAGGCAGAGTGCGAGACCTGCAACAAGCGCCAGAGCGATCACGGCAACTGCCGTCCCGGTGCCGCTGTCAGGCGTGATCAGGCTCTGCATGGTGAAGGCCATTAGCAGCGCGCACTGGTTCGTCGTCGCGATGATCGCCAGATTGAGGCCGCCCGTTATCAGCGGCGCCATCATCGCCAGAGACAGAAGGCCGAGCAGCGGCAGCTGGTACATGAAGGATTGCAGCGTGCCGAGCGAAGCGAAGTTCGGAATGAACAGGGAAAAGGCGGCGACCAGAAGGATCAGCAGGACGACGAGGCCGGTATGGGCGCCAGGAATGCCCGCCCGCATACGCGCCATCAGGTCGGCAAGGCCGCTGTTGATGTTATAGAGAACTGGAGGTTCAGCCATTAGACGGCGCTCCTGCGATGATGCGGTGGCGGCGGCCCGGACGCGAGCTGATCACGGTGATCGAGGTCGAGACCAGAATGGTGATGCCGATGACGATCTGGAAGAAATAGGAGGAGACGCCGAGCAGGTTGAGCCCATTCTGGAGGACGGCCAGCAGCACGATGCCGAGCAGCACACCGGGCACGGTGCCGATGCCGCCCGTCAGGCTGGCGCCGCCGAGCACCGCGGCGGACAACACCGCAAGTTCGGTATTGTACATGGCATTGGGCACGCTTTCGCCGACCCGGTGCGCCTGCAGCAGGCCGGCGATCGCCGCCAGCAGTCCGAGATAGCCGTAGGCGACGAATTGCAAGCGGCCGATATTCATGCCGATGCGCCGCGCCGCCTCGCCATTGCCGCCCATGGCATAGAGCTGACGCCCGACGGAAGACCTCTTCATCCACGCCCAGGTGAACAGCGTCACGACAACCATGGCGACGATCGGCAGCGTCACGCGGACGATATCGCCCGACGCCGTCTCCATGCGCCAGAAGACGATGCGGTTCGTCCACCAATCCGGCAAGGTGTAGATCGATTTGCCGCCGGAGAAATACATGAGCAATGAGAAGCTGACGCTCATCATGGCGATCGTGGCAATGATCGATGTAATGCGCACATAGTGGACCAGCAGCGCATTCAGGCAGCCGAGGCCGACGCCGATCGCCAGGCCACAGACAATGACGGCGGGCGCCGAAAATCCGAACTGCGTCGCCAGCAGTGCCGCGCAATATTGCGCCACGGAGGCAGTGGCGGCAAAGGATATGTCGATGCCGCCCGAAACCAGCACGACGAAAAGACCCATCGCCATGATTGCCTGCACGGAATAGGTTTCAAGCAGGTCGATGATATTGGCGAGCGTCAGGAAGTCTCGCGCCGTCAGCGAGAAAACAAGCACGACCAGGGCGATGACGGCCAGCAGCCATGTTTCGGGGCGGCGCTTCAATTGCGCGACGAAGGATGATCCGGCCGTCTGGCTATGCTCATGCATAAATACGCTCCTTCATGTCGGCCTCGCTGACGTTCCCGGGCACCGCCTCGCCGACGATGCGGCCGGCACGCATGTGCAGAATGCGATCGCAAGTGGCAAACAACTCGGACACTTCGTCGGAGATGAGGATGATGGCGACGCCCTGGCGGGCGAGATCAGCCACCACGTCGTAAATGCCCTGCTTGTTCTTGATATCGACGCCGACGGTCGGGGAATCGAGGATCAGAACCTTCGGCCGCGTGGCCAGCCATTTCGCCAAAACGACCCGCTGCTGATTGCCGCCGGAAAGCGTCTGCACGGCACGATCGGCGGAGGGGACCTTGATGGCGAGCCGTTTTACCCAATCTTCGGCAAGCTGCCTGCGCGTCTTGTCGGGAATAAGCCCCAGCCGGTTTGTCATGCCCCGCATGACGGCAAGCATGATGTTGTCGCCGATCGACTGTTGCAGAATGACGCCGAGGCTCAGGCGATCCTCGGAGACATAGGCGATGCCGGCACGCACCGCATCGCGATTGGAGCGGAGTGTGAGCTCCCTGCCCTCCAGGCAGATGCTGCCGCTTTCGGCGCGATGCATGCCGAACAGCGTTAGAGCCAGCTCGGTGCGGCCCGATCCCAGCAATCCGGAGATGCCGAGCACCTCTCCACGATGCAGGGTGAAATCGATATCGGCGAACTCGCCGCGGCGCGACAGGCCGCTGACCTCGAGAACCGGCTGAGCCTCGCCCATATCGCGGGCGACGATCGTATGATCGATATCGAGCCCGGTCATCAGATGTGCAATCTTCTTCTCGCTCATCTGATCGGCAGGCCAGGTGCCGACTTTGCGGCCGTCGCGCATCACGGTGACGCGTTCGGCGATCTCGACCACCTCATCAAGCCGGTGGGAGACGAAGACGACAGCAATGCCGTCGGCCTTGAGCCGTCCGACGATCCCCAGCAGACGGTCGACTTCCGCGCGCGTCAGCGACGCTGTCGGCTCGTCCATGAAGATCAGCCGCGCCTCGGCTGCCAAGCCGCGCGCAATGGCAACGATCTGACGCTCGGCCACGGAGAGATCGGACACCACGAGATCGAGGTCGAGCGCAAAGCCGAGCCTTGCCAGCACGGCGCTGGCCTTTTCGCGCATCTGTTTCCAGTTGACCACTTTCACGAGCCGGTCGAGATGGCTCTCGACGGCGATGTTTTCGACAACGGACAGGTTGGGAAAGAGGGATAGGTCTTGAAAGATCACCTGGATTCCCAAAGCCTTGGCACCGGCTGGATCCAGCGGCAGAACCGGCTTGCCCTCGATCTCGATCATGCCTGCCGTAGGCGGATGCACGCCGGCCACCGTCTTGATGAGTGTCGACTTGCCGCAGCCGTTTTCACCGACAAGGCAATGAATCTCGCCCGGCCGCACGTCCCAGTCGACCTCCTCCAATGCGCGCACGCCGCCGAACCGCTTGGACAGCCCGGTCAATCGCAGAAACGGAATATCATCGCTCATCGATCCACTCCGATTGAGATGGGGCGGCCGGCGGCGGCATTTGCGCCAACCGCCGGCCCTCGGGAGGAACGCTTAAAGGCCGAGCGCCACGAGCCGGTCGATATTTTCCTTATCGAGCGACTCCAGCTTCTGGGCCTGGATGAGCTTCTTGTCCGGATAGACGCGAACCTTGCCGACGCCGGTCAGCTCCATATTGTCGGTCGGCTCCTTGCCGGCGGCCAACAGGGAAGCGAGCTGGACGAAGATTTCGCCTGCCGTCATCGGATTCCAGATGAAGCCGCCGCGGATCGTGCCAGACTTCACGTATTTGACGCCTTGCCCCGGCGAGAAGCCGCCGACCAGCACGATCGACTTCGCCTTTTCGCGATCGTCGAGAACACGCGCCGCGCCGATCGGCCCCTGCGAGCCGAATGTCAGGATACCCTTGAGATCCGGGTGGGCGCGCAGCTGATCCTGCGTGGTCTTGAGGCTTTCATCCAGGCTCTCGGCCACGCCGAAGCGATCGCCGAGCATCTGCATCTTCGGATATTTCTGCTTCTGATAGGCAATCGCCGCGTCGGCCCAGGCATTATGCAGCGGTACAGTCAGCGAGCCGACATAGACGATATACTTGCCTTCCTCGCCCATCTGCTTGGCAAGCAGGTCCATATGGGCCTGCCCATAGCCCTCGATGGTCGTCAGCTCGAAGTCCCAATCCGCTTCCTTCTGGCTCGGGCCTTCATGGGCCAGCACCTTGATGCCGGCAGCCCGCGCACGGCCGAGAACGGGATCGAGCGCGGCGGAATCATTCGGCACGATGCCGATGACGGCGACCTTGCGGGCGATCAGATCCTCGATGGCGCGCACTTGCTGCGCGGCATCGGCTTGCGTCGGCCCGACCATCCAGGCATTCGCCTTGAATTCCGGTGCCGCCTTCTTGATGCCGACTTCCATGGCATTGAACCAGGGAATGCCGCCGATCTTGACCACGACGCCGACCTGCGGCTCGGCCGCCTGGGCAACTCCGATCGTTGCGCCGAGCGTACCGGCGACGACAGCTCCGCCTATTCCGGTGAGTATGGTTCGTCTTGTAATTTCCATTTTTGTCCTCCCAGTTTCATCTCACCCGCCTCCTCAAGCGGGCTCCGCGGCGTCGAACCACGGATCTCGACGGCACAGCGCAGGCGCCGTGTAACCGGTTTTCCGGCAGAGCCGGTCATGCGCCGCAACAGCAGCGCCCAGGCCTGTTCGGCCATCTCCTCGATGGGCTGGCGCACGGCCGTAATGCCGGGCGCGACCAGCTGCATCCATTCCATATCGTCGAAGCTCGCAAAGGCGAGGTCGCCGGGCACGGAAAGCCCGATCTCCGCCATGGCGCGATAGGTCAGGAGCGTCGTGCCGTGATCGAGCGAAAACAGCGCGTCCGGCAACGGGCGACGGCGAAGCCGCTCTTCGAGACGCTGCGCGCCATTGGCATCATCTATGCCGATTTCCAGCACTTCGACATGCATGTGCCTGACTGCCGCCTGTACACCCTCCCAGCGTTCGCGCACATTGCTGATCGAAAGGCTGCTGCCGACGACCATGCAATCACGATAGCCCCGCTCATCGAGATGGGCGGCGATCGCGCCGGCGGCCGGACCATTATCGACCGCAATGAGATCGAAGCCGGCCGCATCCGGTATGCGGTCGGCAAGGACGACCGGCGCGAAAAAGCCGTTCGGCAGCCGTTCGGCAAAAGCGCCGTCGCAGGGAATGACGATCAGACCGGCCGGGCGCCAGGCGCGGATCTTACGCAGGCGATCGGCCTCTTCCTCGGTGTCGTTGCGCGCAGACACCACGACCAGATCATAGTCGTCGAGGCGCGCCAGATGCTCGAGCGTCGAGACGAAAGAGGCAAACATCGGATTGGTAAGATCAGGCACGACGACGCCGACAAGCTGCGCCTTGCGCGAGCGCAACCGCGAGGCGCCGAGATCGACAACGTAGCCGAGTTCGCGCACCGCCTCATTCACGCGCCGGGCAAAATCGGGCGAGACCGTCGGCTTGCCGTTCAGAACATTCGAGACGGTCGCCACCGAGACGCCCGCCCTCTCGGCCACCATCTTGATGGAGGGAGTTCGCGATTTCGACACCTTGCCCTCCTCCACTAACAATCTCCGATTGATGTCTCGAAAATTCTGGTGAAACGTTTTATTGTAAGCTAAACCTGTATATGCGCGGTGTCAACGTGAACGCCTTCAAGTATAAAACGATTCATGTCTTGTGCATTGCAGCAATTTCTTTTGCATCCACGAAACCGGGAGGACGATCATGAACAAGCTGGGAGTTCACGCGCTGGTCTGGGAGGCTGGCTGGAGCCGCGACGAATGCGCCCGCGCAATCGCAAAGAGCGCCGAGGTCGGCTACGATTTCATCGAGGCGCCGGCGCTCGATCCCAGCCTGATCGATCCTGAATTCACCCGTCGCCAGCTGGAAAAGAGCGGCATCGGCATCAATTTCTCGCTCGGCCTCGATTTCGACAGCGACATTTCAAGCGGCGACAAGGAAAAGGGTCGGCGCGGCAAGGAAAAGCTGGAACAGGCGATCGCCGTCTGCCGCGATTGCGGCGGCGAATATATCGGCGGCATCCTGCATTCGGCCTTCGGCAAATACACCGAGCCGACAACAGCCGCGGGCGTCGCGCAATCGGTCGACATTCTGCGTCAGGTGGCCGAGACTGCGGCAAAAAGCAACATCACGCTCGTGCTGGAAGTGGTCAACCGCTACGAATCCAATGTCCTCAACACGGCCGCCCAAGGCGTGGAAATGTGCAAGCGCATCGGCATGCCGAATGTCAAAGTGCACCTGGACGTCTACCATATGAACATCGAGGAATCCGATATTCAGGCCGCCATTCTCGAAACCGGCGATCATCTCGGCTACTTCCACACCGGCGATTCCCATCGCGGCTATATGGGCTCGGGCACGATCGATCTTACCGGCGTCTTCCGCGCCCTTGTCCGCTCGGGCTACAAGGGGCCGATCACCTTCGAATCCTTCTCCTCCCGCGTCGTCGGCCAGCCGCTCGAAGGTATTCTCGGCATCTGGCGCAACCTCTGGGACGACGGACGCGATCTCGCCGAACATGCGCTGATGTACACGAAGGCGCAGCTCAAGGCCGCCCAGGAAGCCCAGCGTCAGACCCAACAGCGCAGCCGCCTGCCCTGACAACCGGCGACGTTCCATGGAGCAGAAGAAGCGGCTCCCCTACCGAGGAAGCTGCTCGCTCAGGCGGAAACCCCTTTGCCTTGCAGCGGAGACTGATGAACCACAATGCGCGCGTGATAGGGAATGCGCTCGTAAAGGTCTATGACATCCTGATTGACCAGGCGAACGCAGCCTGATGATGCTGCCTTGCCGATTGAGCGCCATTCCGGCGAGCCATGCAGGCGATAGAGCGTATCCTTGCCGTTCTGGAAGATATAAAGAGCGCGCGCACCCAGAGGATTTTTGATACCCGGGTCCATGCCGCCATTGGCCACCGAATATTTCGCAAGTTCCGGCTTGCGGGCGATCATGTCGCCCGGCGGTTTCCAGCGCGGCCAATGCTGGCGCCAATGAATGATCCCCTCGCCTTCCCAGGCGAAGCCGTCGCGGCCGATGCCGACGCCATATCGCATGGCGGTGCCGCCGCGTTCCACGACATAGAGGAATCTCGACGCGGTATCCACGACCACCGTGCCGGCCGGCTCCCCGGTCGGATCAGGAACGCGCTGCCGATAAAATTTGGGATCGAGCTTTTGATAAGGGATCGCCGGAATGACATGGCCGCCATCAACCAGAGAGGCATAGCGAGCTTCCAGTTCCGGATCCGGTGCGATGGTGCTCTCGGCTTGCGAAGCGAGGGGAACGAGGGGCGGCATGCGAGCCGGAGCGGCGATTGGCGTCGGAACCGGTGCCGTCGTGGCACAACCGGCCAGCGATGCGGTCGCGGAAATGGATCCGAGTATGAAAGCCCGTCGTGAGAGAGCCTTTTCGTTCTTGGTTGAGCGCATTTCGGTCCTGATAATCCCCGCAAATTGGTGCCGCCCTTTCAGGCAATGAAAGCTGAAGGGGAAACATGTCTCATCATCTTATGGCGATAACCCCATAGCCAATTGCGATCCATGATGGCAAGCATCGCCGACGGCGGCTGGCGTCAATCCGCACGATACGGTAACGCCAGCGCCATATCGAAAACGGTCTTCAGAGGTTCCGGGAAGACTCCGTACCGGATTGATTTTGCTGACGCGGCTTACGCTCGTCATGCGCGGTCAGATCCCGTCTGGCCCGCGCGCTCGCGGCTTCGATCGGCTGCGCCTTCCCCTGCTCTGCTATAGCTGTCCGCGCCCGCTCGATATCGACCATGTAGTCACGGGCCAGCGGCAGAGCAGAGACATGCTTCGTCAGCTGCAATTGCCAGTTCATGTGACCCATGCGGAGGAAGGCAAGCTCCGATCCGATCAGATAGAATTCGAACATCCGACAGAATCGTTCATCATAGAGCTTGGCCAGGGTGCTCCTGTTCTTCATGAAGCGCTCCCGCCATTGCTCGAGGGTCTTGGCATAATGGAGACGCAGGACCTCGATGTCGGTCGTCCAGAGCCCGGTCTTCTCGACCACGGACAGGACTTCGGAGACCGCCGGCGAATAACCGCCGGGGAAAATATATTTTGCGATCCAGGGATTCGTGCTGCCTGGCCCGTCGGACCGGCCGATCGCATGGATCAGCGCAACGCCATCCTCCTTGAGCACGGCGCGGATCTTGTCGAAGAACGTCCGGTAGTGATTGATGCCGACATGCTCGAACATGCCGACGGAGACGATGCGATCGACGGGACGCGTCCAGGACCGGTAGTCCAGCAGTTCGAACGTCACCATATGCTCGAGACCGGCATCCTTCGCGCGCGCTTTCGCGGCGAGCAGCTGCTCTTCCGAAAGAGTGAGGCCCGTGACCCGCGCTCCGAATTCCTTGGCCAGATAAAGCGCCATGCCGCCCCAGCCGCAGCCGATATCCAGAACTTCGAGGCCTGGGCGATCGAGCATAAGCTTCGATGCAATATGCCGCTTCTTCTTGAGTTGCGCCTCTTCGAGCGTCTCGTCGCCGACCGGGAAATAGGCGCAGGAATACTGCCGATCCTCATCCAGCATCAGCGAATAGAGGCGCGCATCGAGATCGTAGTGATGGGCAACGTTGCGCTTCGAGCGTCCGGCGAAATTCAACTGATCGAGATGTCGGCGCAGCCAGCGAACCTTGTCCATGAGCTTGCTGAAGGGGTGGGTGCCGCCGCCCTCCATATTCAGGACGAGCAAGTCCATCATTTGAAAGAGATCGCCGTCGCCCGGCTCGACTTCGCCATCCATATAGGCCTCGCCGAGCGCTAGGGCAGGATTGAAGAAGAGGCGGCGCTTTGCGCGGGCGGTTTTTATTTTCATCGTTGCGCGCGGTTCCGATCCCGTACCGAAATTGCGCGTGGAACCATCCGGAAAAATGACCGTGAGCGTTCCGATTTTGATCAAGCTGGAAAGAGCTGCTTCTAGGAACATGAAAACTACCTGCTTATCGTTTCCTTGCGGGCGACACAGCTGCCCGAGGGCGGCCGAGAACCCAAGACGGTATTTCAATGCAGAAAGCGTACTACCTAATCTGGTAGAATAGCCAGATCATTTGCGACTTCAAGGTTGCGTAAACTTGATTGTGACAATGCCCATACGGTTGCATCGTCATCGTCGCCGAGATCGACACTATGACGAATTCAGGGCTTTCGGTTCACATCCGCGAAGCATCGTCTCTGCGCGGGACTAAAGTATTCCCGGACAAGCGTTCAGCGGCTTTCCTGCCGGAGTTTGGGTAAAAACAATGGGATGGATTGGGCCTGAGCGCGCGTGAAACACGCCAACCTCGTCCGCAGACGAGACTGGCGCATCATCAACGCAGCCGCTCTTCTTCCATCAAGAGGAACGCCTACCAGCAGGTAAAGCCCGCATCGACATTGACGATGGCGCCTGTCATGAGGCTTGCGGCGCCCGATGCGAGGAAGAGGACCGCGCTGGCGACTTCCTCGGGCGTGCCCATCCGACCCATCGGCGTGTCGGCGAGCCAGATCGGAATGCGATCGCGATTCGCCTCGACCGCCATGACCATCGGTGTCTCGATATAGGTCGGGGCAACCGCATTCACCCTTACACCGTGCTCAGCCCATTCGGCCGCCATCGAGCGCGTAAGGTGATGCACCGCCGCCTTGGACACATTATACGGCGTCTGCGGCTGCGGTCGGTTGCAGATGGTTCCGGACATCGAGCCGAGATTGACGATGGCTCCGCGCTTCATTGCGACCATGTGACGGCCGAAGGAGCGCGAGCACCAGAACACGCCGTTGACGTTGACATCCATCATGCGCAGCCAATCGGCATCGGAGACGTCCTGCGAGGGGATGCCGCTCTGGCCGATCCCGGCATTGTTCACCAGGATCGTCGCGGCGCGGCCGCCATCGGCAAGCTCGGTCGCGATCGCCTCCATGCGCGCGGAGTCGGTGACATCACCGATCCGCAGGTCGATGTCGTAGCCCTTCTGCCGCAGGGCGAGCGCCTCGCGAGCATCGGCCTCACCACGCTCGATGACGATAACGGACGCTCCGGCCTCGGCCAGCGCCTCCACGCAGCAAAGGCCGATCGCACGGCCACCGCCGGTGACGACCGCACGCTCGCCGTCAAGGCGAAACTTTTTCTGATAGCTCATGGTTCGGCTCCTCAGATGTCGAAAGCGCTCGGCAGGACCACGACGTCGCGGATCGTCACGTTGCGCGGACGCGTCAGCATGAACATGATCGCGTCGGCCACTTCCTTGGGTTCGATCAGCGCGCCGGCCTCCTTGGCCTTGCGCAGGTTTTCTTCCGGCCAGTCGGCGAGCAAGGCGCTGATGACGGGGCCTGGAGAAACCGAGCCGACGCGGATTCCACTCTTCAGAAGCTGACGCCGCATGGTCTGCACGAAGCATGTCATCGCCCATTTCGATGGCGAATAGACGGGCTCCCAAGGCACAGGGGAATGACCCGCGACCGAGCTGGTGACGATGATGTCGCCGGTTCCCCGCTCAATCATATGCGGCGCCACGGTCCGGACGTTCTTGATGACGACATTGACGTTCAGGTTGAGCATCCGGTCGATGGCGTCGAGATTGGCCTCCACCAGGTCGCCGCCGATATAGGTGCCGGCATTGGCATGCAGGATGTCGAGATGGCCGACCTTGGCGAGGATGCCGTCCAGCAGCGAGGCGCATTGTTCGGTATCCAAGAGGTCGATGGCGAGCGGGATCGCCCTCTCTCCCAGGCGCTCGCAAACCGATCCCAGCGCCTTCTCGTCACGATCGACGAGAACGACCGTCGCCCCGGCCGCGATCATGGCTTCCGTGGATGCCAATCCGATCCCGGATGCTGCGCCGGTGACCGCAGCTACTTTTCCCTTCAATTCGTCCATTCTCTCCTCCTTCAGTTAAACTTCTAACGTTTCCGTGCATCGCAGGCCGCGTGATACTCCGCCAGGCTGCGGGTGACCCGCCAGATCAGGACCTCCTCGGGGTCCAGCGGCGCATCGGCAAAATGCTGAGCGGCAGGCATATGCTGCCAGAACAGCGGCAGCGGTATGGTTCGCCCCCGTAGGGCATTACATAATCTCTCGACAGCAGACTGAGCCTCCGCCGAAGCCCAGTAGTAGCGGATGCGGTCGGACAACGAATAATGCCGCAGCCAGCGCTTTTCGCCTTCCGTTCCGTGATAATGCTGGCTCCAGTTTTTCGGATGAGCCAGCATCAATGCTTCCATGGCGGCATGGAGCGGCCTCTCGCCATAATCGGGCACGAGATCGGAAGCGATCAGATCCAGTCCGTAAAGGGCCTCACGCAGCACGAAAGTCAGTTCGGGACCGACCTTCAGGATGGGGAACCCATCCTCCACGAGAGCCGTCAACGGCATCGCGCCCTGATAGTCGGTCGAGTGGGCTTCGAAAACGAATTGGGGTTCATCCGCCAGCACGGACTTCAGCTCGGCTATCTTGCTGCGGTCGTAGACAATAACATTGTGATTGCCGAATTCGACGCCCGGCTGGACGACCAGTCCGATGGCGCGTCCGAACGCCTCGTGCAGACCAGCTTGCCCAAACACGCGACGATGGACGTCGATCGTCCTGCGGGCCGCCGAGGCAGCCGTCGGCTTGATGGCCGTTAGCGCATGATCGGCGCCGCCCGGCGGCGGGACCTCCGTGCCGATCACATAGACCGGCATGGCACCGCCGCTCCTCCTTGCCGAAGCTTCAGCCACACCAGCAAGGCGTGCTGCGCGATGGGCCGTGGTTTCGTCGTCGAGCGCCGCGGGCTCGCCACTGCAGCCCATCGAGGCGTCGAGGTGGATTTTTCGAAACCCGGCATCGACATAGGCGGCGACCATTTTCTCCGCCTCGGCCATGGCGTCTTCAGCCTGACGATCCCGCCAAGGATTTGGGCCGAGATGATCTCCACCCAGAACGATGAGCTGTTCCGGGCAGCCTTCTTCCTTGGCGATGCGCCGGACAAGGGAAGCGAAATCGCCCGGCGTCATGCCGGTATAGCCGCCCAGGTGATTGACTTGGTTGCAGGTCGCCTCAATCAGCACGGCACTCGAATGCAGGCGTCCGTGCCGGAGTGCCGCCCTGAGCACAAGCGGGTGCGCCGAGCAGACCGAGGTGATGCCCTTCGGCCGGCCTTCGGCTCTCAGCCTCGCCAGTTGGTTGAGATGGATCTGCATCAGGAGCGCCTCTCGGTCGCGGCGATGAACGCATCAAGCTCCTCGCGGGTGCCTGCACCTTCCATCGGGCCGACGACGGTGACATTGCGAGCGCCGGCTGCCGCCGCATAGGTCAGGGCATCTCCTGCCGGCATGCCCAGGCGGCGGCAGGTGAGATAGGCGCCGCCGAAGCAATCGCCGGCGCCGGTCGGATCGATTTCCTTGACGATAAAGGCGGGAGCATCGATGCGCTCGCCTTGGCTATTGAAATAAGTCGCGCCCTCCGCTCCCCGCTTCAGCACGATCTCCTTGACCCCGATGTCGAACAGGCGGCGTATCGCATTCGCTTCGCCCTCGACACCAGCTGCCCGCTCCAATTCCTCTCCGGATGGCAGCAGCAGATCAGCGGCAGCGACGAGCTTGGCAAAGCGCTGTTCGGTGTCCTCGTCGAGCTTGAGTTCCTTGCGGATGTTCGGATCGACCGAGAGCGTACCGCCGCGAGCCTTGACGATATCGACGGCCTTGTCGATCACCTCGCATGCGCTCGGGACCGACAGCGCCGAGCCCATGACATGCAGATGACCACCGCGAGCGACGAGATCGCGGACACCTTCGCTCCAGCCGAAACGCGCGGCGGCGGACTTGGCGATGTTGTAGACGAAGTCGCGGGAGCCGTTCTTGCGGTAACGAACGAAGGCGCTGCCCGTCGGGTAATCCGGCTCGATGGATATCGCCGAGATATCGACGCCATCGCGCTTCAGCCTCTCGATATTCACCCGGCCGAAATCGTCGGCACCGACAGCGCCGATCATGGCTGCGCTGCCGCCAAGCCGCCCGCATTGGGAAATGAAAATCGCCGGCGCGCCGCTGGCGAAAGGCCCGATCAGCGGCTGAGCTTCGACGAACCCATCGCCGACGGTCGTGGCGACGATTTCCACGAGAATTTCGCCGACGCATATCGTCGGGCCGAGCTGGTCAGGAGCCAGTGCTGAAGTCATCGCAGTCATGCTTTCGATACCTGTTGCTGTCAAACCGCCGCGCGCTGCTGCATGCCGTCGTCACCGCTGAACTCCTCGTTTTCCAGCGAAAGGAAGCGCTGATGAAGCATGCATGCCGCTCCGAATGCGGACCCGAACTCCGCGTCTTCGTCAACGACGATTTCGGGATTGGGAAAGGGGATATTCTGGCCCTCGGACATATGGACCGCCACGCGGGCGGCAACCATCGGATAGAGAGATGCCACGGAGCCACCGAGCACGATCCTTCCGGGGTCGATCAGCCGACAGGCCTGCAACAGCGCATATGCCAGATGACGCGACCATGTCTCCGCAATGTTGACGGCGGCCGGAACACGGTCGCGAACGCCGACCAAAAAGTCCTGCAGGTCTGCGCCATTCCGTCCGACCGCCTCGCGATACTGCCTGATCAGTACCTCGCGCCCGATCAGCTGTTCGAATTTCTGCCCGCCGCTTCCGGAGACGAGAGTGTGGCCGATCTCGCCGGCCAGGCCATGGCCGCCGCGAAACAGCTTGCCGTCGATGACGATCCCGCCGCCGACGCCGGTCTCCATGAGCAGGAAGAGCGTCACGCCGGCGATGCGGCTGCGATAGCTGTCCCCTATCGCAAAGGCATTCGCATCGTTCTCTACCGCGATCGGAACCTCGACCGGAAATGCGGACCGGCAGATTTCCTTCAACGGGACATCCCGCCACCCGAGAATTGGCGCAAGGCTGACCGAGCCGTCGGGCCGGATATGAGCCGGCGTCGAGATGCCCAGCCCCCTGCACCGCGCCATCATCTCCTTTGTCATGTCGCCGACGATCAGTGCCACGCCATGTTCGACAGCCCGCTCGACCGTCGAAGACAGCGTGTCGAAGGCAACCTTGCGGCAAACCCTGACTTCGGCGGCAAGATCAATGACGACGGCAGATATATGCTCCACGCCGATCTCGATGCCGACGAAAAACGCGGCATCGGGGATGAGCTCCAGCATGATCCCCGGCCGTCCCGCGCGCGATTGCTCGCCGCGCCTGCTGCCTGCCTCCAGCTCATGAACAAACCCGCCCTCCGTCAACTCGGCAACGATCTCACCCGAGGATGAGCGGTTCATGCCGAGCTTTCGCGCTAGATCCGCGCGGCTCATGCCGCGATGGCTGTAGATCGCCTGCAGGGCCGCGACGAGATTGCTCTGGCGAATTCTACGCGGCGAGCTTCCGATGGAGACGGTGTCGTTCATGTTCCAATCCCTTCAAATCGACCCGCGCCAACTTACACGGCCGGAGTGGGTCACACGAAGGATTATCAGGGGCGAGCGCTTGTGGCACGCCGGCGCCTGGCCTCGTCATATTTGAGCTCGATGTAACGCTTCGCATGGGCGGCAAGAGGATCATTGTCGGTCCATGTATCGCGCCAGATCGCGCAGGCGAGCGACAGCCCCTCATCGACGACGGCAGTCGAAAAGCTCTCGAACACGATGTCTCGCTTGTAGTCGATATCGAGGAGAGCGTCGAAAATGAGGTCGAAGTCGATGACACCGTCACCGAGATAGCCTCGATTGCTTTCGCCGATGTGAAAGTAACCAATCTTGTCGCCGGCCAGTCGGATCGCCGCAGCGGGATTGGCCTCCTCGATGTTCATGTGGAAGGTATCGAGATGGAGGCGAACATGATCGGAGCCGGTCTCGGAGATGAATTTCAGCCCTTGCGCGGCCGTATTCAGCAGATTGGTCTCAAACCGATTCACGATTTCGAGGACGAGATCGACTTTCGCCTGCCCCGCCACTTCGGCCGTCGCCGCAATGGCGGCAACGCTGTTGTCCCAGCCCTTCCTTGTCGGCTGGCGATTGTACTTGGTATGCGCCGAATAAAGGATCCCGCCCAGCTTGTTGCCGCCGATGTCTCTGACCGCGTGCACCGCGTCGGCCAGCATCCGCTCGCCATCCGCAACGACCGAAGGATCCTCGCTCGACACGTCCCTGTCGAGCGGCAACCCCATCGTCACGCCGATCTCTACATCAAGCGACTGCGCGAGCCTTGCGAGCCGGTCCAGGTTGAATTTTTCCGGGCGAAGATAGGCGAACTCGATGGTTCCGTAACCATGCTCTGCCGTCTTTCGCAGGGCCATTTCAAGCCCCTCCTGGGTTTGGCCGCCCGTCCATACAAATGAATGGATTCCCAAGCGTCGCATCGTCATAACCTCGTGATTTCTAATCCAAGTTTTATCCAGAATTAAGTTACTTAGTATGGCAAAGCAACAAATAATTTCAGAAAAGCGAACTTTGCTATTGCGAAAATAGCTTTGCATTGCAGCATTTTATGACAGGTTATATATTCTCGCACCTCTCCGCTGACCGTTATCGACAACCAAAACAATGGGATAGCTTCATAATTTGCATGTTAAAACAACAAATATTGCAAACAATGGAATTTCGAGCTAAGAATCCCTCGGCGAATGATCTCGCTGTCATCTGGGAGGATTGAAATGAGATACGCTATGAAAGCCAGCGCCATCGCGCTGACGCTCAGCCTTGCCGGCGGCGCTTCGCCGGCCTGGGCAGACTTCTGGTCCGACGCCGGAGCGAAATTCAAGGGCGTGACGCTGCATGGAGTGACCGAGTCCACGCCCCCTTCCAACTTCATCAAGGATGTGCTGGCACCCGAATTCGAGAAGAAAACGGGCATCAAGGTCGAAATCGAAACGACGTCCTGGGATCAGATGTACGATAAGGCGATCAAGGATATGGAAGCCGGCACCGGCATCTATGACGTCGTCTATATCGAGCAGGACATCGTCTATTCCTACATGGCGCGAAACTTCCTGACCGATATCACCAAGGCACTGAAGGATCAGCCGGATCTGAAGGCGCCGACCTACGATGCCGCCAATTTCACCAGCTTCTCCAACTACTTCAAGGACGCGAACGGAGATCTTTACGGCGTTCCGATGGAGGCCTTCCTCAAGACCTATCTCTATCGCAAGGACCTGTTTGAAGATCCGGAAATCCAGGCGGCTTTCAAGCAGAAGACGGGCCATGATCTGAAGCCCGCGACGACCCACGAGCAATATACGGAAATCGCCGACTTCTTTACCCAGTGGGGCAAGGATCACAACATGCAGCTGTGGGGCTCGACGGCGCAGGCCCATACGGGCCATCCGGCCTCCTGGTACGAATTCTTCGAGTCCGTCGCGCCGACCTTTGGCGTCTACAACTGGGGCATAGATGCACAGAAGGACTATGCCGCGACCGTCGAGCATGGCGGTCAGATGAACAGCGACAAGGCGAAGGCCGCGCTGAAATGGTGGCTGCATCTGCGCGATATCGCACCGCCGGAATCCTCGCAATCCACGTGGACGGAAGTCGCCACGACCTTTGCCGCCGGCCGGGTGGCGCAGGGCCTGGTCTATGGCGAGAACGCGGCCTGGATCGCGACCGATTCCTCGCAGTCGAAAGTCACGGGCAAGGTGGGCTTCGCCCTGCCGCCGCTTAAGCCGGGCGTGCTCGAGGCGGCAGAAGCGGGCAAGGGCTATGTCGGCTATTATGACGGCGGTGCCTTCGGCCTGCCTGTCACCTCCAAGAACCAGGAGGCCGCCCTTCTGTTCCTGCAATTCATCGGCCAGAACGAGGTGCAGCCGGACTGGGCCGTCGCCGCGCCGCGCGTTACCAATACCGCGACCTTCGACGACCCCAAGATCAAGGCCATGGATATCAAGCTTGGCGGCTTCTATACGATGCTGAAAGATCAGGGCAAGCTCTTCGCCGGCGCGCCGCCCTATCCGTTCCACGCCCAGGTGCGCGAAGCAACCGCCCCGATTTTCTTCGACATCCTGACCGGCAAGATCGGCCCGGACGAGGGCCTCGACAAGATGGCGGCGAAAACGGAGGAAGAGCTGACCTCGCTCGGCTACCGCAAATAGCCTCCCTTCCGAACGGACAGGCCGCTGTCAAAGGCGGCCTGTCTTCCCGTCGCTGCAAAACGGGCACCTCAGCAACTGCCACAGGGGGATAGGGCGATGCATTCACAGAAGCTCGGTTGGCTATTGCTGTCACCGACCATAGTGATCCTCGGGCTCTTCGGCATTTTTCCGTTCGTCTATGTCGTCTGGGTTTCCTTTCATGCGTGGAATCCCTTTGCCGCCAATCCCCACATGGTCTTCAACTGGGCGGAAAATTACCGCAAGGTCGTTTTCGATCAGCAATTCCTGGCGTCGCTGGGCATCACGACCGCGTTCGTCTTCTTCGCCGTGGTCTCCGAGATCGTGCTCGGCTATGTGCTCGCGCAGGCACTCCTGAAGGATTTCCCCGGCAAGGCGATATTCCGCACCATCCATACCCTGCCTTTGATCATGGCGCCGATCATCGTCGGATCGGTCTGGAAGCTGATGACGACGCCCTCGATCGGCATCATCCCATATCTGCTGCACAGCTGGTTCGGCTTCGATCTCAACATCGGCCAAAGCGCGCTTGCGGCCTTCATTGTTACGGTGATCATGGACATCTGGCATTGGACGCCGCTGGTGACGCTTTCGCTGATTGCGGCACTGGTCTCATTGCCGCCTGATCCCTTCGAGCAGGCGCAGATCGACGGCGCGGGCAAGAGCCAGATCTTCTGGCACATCACGCTTCCGATGATCCGGCCGGCCTTGATCGCCACCGTCTTCATCAGGCTCATGGATGCGCTGCGGACCGTGGACGAAGTGCTGATGCTGACCGGCGGCGGCCCCGGCTCCGCGACCCGCTACCTCGGCGTGCACATCTTCAGGGAAGTCTTCCCTAAAACGAACTACGGCTACGGTTCGGCCATCTCGGTCGTCGTGCTGTATCTGACCATCGTCGTCTGCTGGCTGCTCTACGTCAGCCTGATCGCGCCGCGCGCCAAGAAAGGTTGAAGCGATGAAGACCCGCAATCCTTGGCTTCTGGTCGTCATGTGGATCGCCTTCAGCTTTGCGACCCTCTTTCCGATCTACTGGCTCTTTGTCATCTCGGTAAAGCCGACGGTCGAGCTGTTCTCGACGCCCGAAATCTTCCTGAGAAGTCTGTTCTGGAAGAACTACACGGACGTCCTGAACAATCCGACGCTGCGCGGCTATATGGTGAATTCGCTGCTCATTTCCTCGGGCAATGCGCTGCTGGTGACGACGCTCGGCTTTCTGGCCTGCTACGCGCTTTCGCGGTTCGACCTTGCCGGCAAGGAGAGCATCTTCTTCTGGACGATCACCAACAGAATGGCGCCGCCGGCCGTATTCCTGCTGCCGCTCTTTCTGCTGCTCACGCAGGTCTATAAGATCGGCAGCTTTTCCTTTGCGGACTCTCGGATCGGCATGATCCTCGTTTACTGCTCGTTCAACCTTCCCTTCGCGATCTGGACGCTTCGCCCCACCGTCGAAGGCATTCCGAAAGAGCTCGACGAGGCCGCCTATGTCGACGGCGCAAGCACATGGACCGTTCTATCGGATATCATATTCCCGCTGGCGCGACCGGGGTTGGCGGTGACGCTGATCCTCACCTGGGTCTTCGCATGGAACGAGTATCTGCTCGCGGCGACCCTGACCAATTTCAGGGCGCGCACCTTGACCACCGGCCTTTCGGAATATGTCACGACGACAGGCACGCAATGGGGGATCATGGCGGCGATATCGGTCTTCACGCTCATTCCCGCTCTCATCGTCTTCACCGTCGTGCAGCGCCACATCGTTGCGGGCCTGACCTTCGGTGCCGTGAAAGGATAATGCCATGTCTTCGGAATCCGAAAACGGCGAGCGCAAGGCGGGGTTCCTGCCGATAGAAACGAATTGGTTCGACCGGCTGTTCATCTCGGTCGTCATCTGGGTGGCGCTGTCACTGCTCTGGATGCGCTTCATCGAACCATTGGGACTGTCGGTCTGGATAGCGACGGCGATTTCCGTGGTGCTCGGCGCCTACATCATCCGGCGCGGGTGAGGCGATAGATGCCGGCAACGGCCACGAAAACACAGCATGCACTGCGGCATCGGGGAGGAAGACATTGGCAAACGTACAGATTAGCGACGTCACGAAGAAATATGGCGCCCTTCAGGTCATGCATGGTGTCAGCGTCGACATCGACGACGGTGAATTCGTCGTTCTGGTGGGCCCTTCCGGCTGCGGAAAATCCACGCTGCTGCGCATGGTCGCGGGTCTCGAGACGGTGAGCGGCGGTGATATCAGGATTGGAGGCCGTGTCGTCACCAACGCTCCGCCGAAGGAGCGCGACATCGCCATGGTCTTCCAGTCCTACGCGCTCTACCCGCACAAGACGGTCGCCGAGAACATGGGCTTTCCCCTGAAGATGGCGAAACGCCCCAAGGCGGAAATCGATGAGAAGGTGCGCCGCGCCGCCGAAATCCTCGATCTCTCGCGTTACCTCGATCGTTATCCGAAGCAGCTGTCCGGCGGCCAGCGCCAGCGCGTCGCCATGGGCCGCGCCATCGTCCGCGATCCGCAGGTCTTCCTCTTCGACGAGCCCTTATCGAACCTCGACGCCAAGCTTCGCGTCACGATGCGAGTCGAAATCAAGGAATTGCATCAGCGGCTGAAAACCACCACCATCTACGTCACGCACGACCAGATCGAGGCCATGACCATGGCAAGCAAGATCGTCGTGATGCGCGATGGACGGGTGGAGCAGGTCGGCAAGCCGCTGGAGCTATATGATTTTCCGGCGAATATCTTCGTCGCGGGCTTTATCGGCAGCCCCTCGATGAACTTCCTGAAGGGCCGGATCGGCAATCGCGACGGCCGGCAGGTCGTCATTACCGAGCAAGGCGTCGTTTTGCCGGTAGAGACGGTGAACGCCGAGGACGGCAGACCGGTAACCTATGGAATTCGGCCCGAACACATCACCATCGGCGATGGCGGAATCCCGGTCGAAGTGTCCGTATTCGAGCCGACCGGCTCCGAGACGCTGATCTTCGGCCGGGTCGGCGGAGTGCCGATCGATGCACTCATTCGCGAGCGGATCGAAATCGCGCCGGGGCGAACAATGCATTTCCGTATTGACCCCCGCCATGTTCATATCTTCGATCAGGAAACCGGCAAGAGATTGTAAAAGGACGTTCTGATGAATTTCGAAGGGAAGAGAGTGATCGTCACCGGCGCAGGCAAGGGCATTGGCCGCGTGACGGCGGAAATACTTGCGAAGCGCGGCGCTCGCGTCGTGGCCTTGACCAGAAGTGCGGCGGACGTTGCCTCGCTACGCGATGAACTGGGTTGCGAGGCGATCCAGATCGATCTTGCCGACGCCGAAAAGACGCGGGAGGCGGCATTGGCCGCTCTTCCGGCGGATTATCTCGTCAATTGCGCGGGGACGACCGAACTGCAGTCCTTTCTCGACACCACGGTCGAGGCCTTCGATCACCTGTTTGCGGTCAATACCCGTGCCCCGATGATCGTCGCGCAGGAATTTGCCCGTTCCCTGATTGAAAAAGGCCTTTCCGGGGCGATCGTCAACGTATCCTCCGTCGCCGCCTTCGTCGGCATACCGGACCACGCGGCCTATTGCGCTTCGAAAGGCGGGCTGGATGGCCTGACGCGCGTGATGGCGAAAGAGCTGGCGCCGAAAGGCATTCGCGTCAATGGCGTCCATCCGACCGTGACGCTGACACCGATGGCAATCAAGGCATGGAGCGATCCCGAAAAGGCGGCACCGATGCGCGATCGGATCCCGGTCGGTCGATTTGCCGAACCTGCCGAGGTCGCCGAGGTGATCCTGTTCCTGCTTTCGGATGAGGCGGCCATGGTGAACGGCATCTCCATGCCGGTCGACGGCGGCTATATGATCGCCTGAGATCGCCCAGCTTAAGGACGGTGCGCGGCCATGTCGTTGCTACTGTGCCCGCTGCATGGATTTCAGCGATATGAAATGGCGTATGGGGCTGCCGTTAGGCAGCCACTCCGTAGATCAAGTCGGGAGCAACGACCCCATGCCGGCCTGCTTGCCGCAGGCGGCCAGTCAACACGGCCACCGCGGTGACGCCGCTTCAATGCGGCTGTCAAAAAGAAGCTTGCTAATTTACTCGCCCGATATATTGAGCCATGTCGATCATTCGATTGGAAAAGCCCCATTCGTTGTCGTACCAGCCGAACACTCTGAGGAGGCCGCCGGCGGAGAGCGACATTTCCGGTCCGCTTAAGACGAGCGATTCAGGGCGGCCGCGCAGATCGACCGAAACCAATGGCTTCTCGATCCAGCCCAATACCGGCGATCCCTCGGCGACATGCTTCAATCTCGCGCGCATGGTGTCCAGGTCCGAAACGTTTCGAACCGCAACCGTCAGATCTATCGCCGAGACGCTGGCGGTCGGCACGCGAAGGGCGCGCGCCTCGATGAGACCGGCGAGATGAGGAAGCACGTCGCCGACGATCGCATGCGCGCTCGTCGTCGTGGGCACCATCGAAAGGGCGGCCGCGCGGCTGCGCGATAATTCCGATCGCGGCTGATCGATCGTCGGCTGACTTGCCGTGTAGCAATGAACCGTGGTCATCTGGCCGCCGATGATGCCGAATTCCCGGTCGACGATGCGCAAAAGCGGCGCAAGCGCATTTGTCGTGCATGATGCGTTTGAAATCACGGTTTGGTCGCGGAAGGCTTCCTCATTCGCACCCAGCACCAATGTCACATCGGCTGCGGCGGAAGGGCCGGAAATGAGAACTCTCCTTGCTCCGGCCGTGATTCCCCGCTGCGCCACGACCCTTGATTTGGCATGCCCGGTACATTCCAGGACAACGTCGATGCCGCGAAGATCGAGCTTGCTGATGTCGGGAACATTGTGAAACGGTATCGACACGCCGCCGACGATAAGGAGCTGCTCCTCGAAGGAGACTGGCTCCGCCCAAGGACCGTACACGCTGTCAAATTCAAAGAGGTAAGCACATGTCTCCAGATCGGCGATGTCGTTGATCAGCGCGACTTCGATATCGCGACGATCGCGCAGAAGGAGGCGCAGGACGGAACGCCCGATCCTGCCAAATCCGTTGATTGCAATCCTTATTGGCCGGGCCGACATGCGAATCTCCACCTACTCGATCAGGCGGAAACTGTAGACGACATCGTCGCCTCATGCCTCCCCCAAATGCGCCGTTTCAGAAGTCGACCTCGATCGCCGCGCCTTTCGCCAAAGCGAGCTCGACGGCGGCTGAAGCAACGGCGAGATCCTGAAGGCCGACACCCGTACCATCAAACAGCGTGACCTGATCCTGAGAGGTGCGGCCAGGATGCGTTCCGTTGATCACGGCGCCGATTTCGACAATGGCCTCTTTGCGGATCAGCCCCTTTTCAATGGCGTGCTGCGCTTCGCCGATCGTTATGGCCTGCGCGATTTCATCGGTGAAAACAGTCGCAGCGGCGAGGAGCTCGGCCTCGATCTCCTGCTTGCCCTTCGTATCCGTGCCCATGCAGGCAAGATGCGTGCCGGCGCGGACCTGCGAAGCCTTGAGGAGCGGGGCGAAGGACGATGTAATCGAGATGATGACATCCGCCTCAGCCCCCAGTCTATCGCGATCGACCGCCTCGAAGGGAAGGCCCTCCTCCTTGGCAACCTCCTCCAGACGGCTCAGCATATCGGGATGTGGGTTCCAGGCGAGGATCTTTTCGAAGGCGCGCTGCTCGAGGGCTGCGCGCATTTGAAACGTCGACTGGTGACCCGCGCCGATCATGCCGAGGACCTTCGCGTCTTTTCGGGCGAGATATTTGATCGAGATTGCCGATGCGGCAGCCGTCCGCAGCGCAGTCAGCAGGTTGCCGCCGACGACGGCGCGGCATCTTCCGGTATCCGCGTCAAACAGGAAGATGGCGGACTGGTGGTTGGTAAGGCCTTTGCTGGCATTGTTTGGCCAGAACCCGCCGGACTTCAGACCGAGCGCCAGGCTCTTGCGATCGAAGCCGGACTTGAAGCCATACAGCGCATCGGCATGCCCGATCGCCTCCCGGATTACGGGAAAATTATAGGCCGACCTGTTCGCCATCGAGGCGAAGACCTCTTCGACCGCCTTCAGGCAATCGGAGGGCGTGACCAGCTCGGCGATGGCACTTTCGGGAATGATGATCATGGCGCTTCCGCTTGGTTTGCCGGGGGCCGAAGCCCCCTATTTCGTCAGTAGGCCTTGCCGCGCGCCGACACCGGCCAAAGCGTTTCGACCTTGCCGTTGCGCACGCCGACATACCAGTCGTGAACATTGCAGGTCGGATCGCAATGGCCCGGAACCAGGCGGAGCTTTTCGTTGATCTTGAGAACACCATTCGGGTCTTCGATAACGCCGTGCTCGTCGGAGCATTTGACGTATTTCACGTCATTGCGGCCGTAGATAAAAGGCAGGCCGGAATCGACCGATTGCGCCTTGAGGCCGGCATCGCAGATTGCCTTGTCGAGCTTTGCATGGCTCATGACGCTCGTCAGGATGAACAGCGCATTCTCCCATTCGCCCTGGTCGATCCTCCTGCCGTCCTTGTCCTGGATGCGCCCGTAGTCGGCATCCATGAAGGCGTAGCTACCGCACTGCAGCTCATTGTAGACGCCGGAATTGCTCTCGAAATAATAGCTGCCGGTGCCACCGCCGCTGACGAGTTCGGGCTCGAGACCTTCGGCCTTCAGCGCGTCGACGGCATCCTTGACCTGGGCAATGGCCGCATCGAGCTTCGTCTTGCGATCTTCATATTTATCGATGTGCTGCATCGCGCCTTGATAGGCCTGAATGCCAGTGAACTTGAGACCGGGTGCCGCATGGATGGCATTGGCGATCTCGACGACGGCCGAGGTCGTCGTGACACCGCAGCGTCCGGCTCCGCAATCGATCTCCACGAGGCATTCCAGCGTCGTGCCGTATTTCTGTACCGCTTTCGACAGCTCTTCGACATTTGCTAGGTCATCGACGCAGACGATGATGCGTGCGCCGTGCTGCGGCAGAAGCGCCAGGCGGTCGATCTTTGCCGGATCGCGAATCTGGTTCGAGACCAGGACATCCTTGATGCCACCGCGCACGAAGACTTCCGCCTCGGAAACCTTCTGGCAACAGACCCCGATCGCACCGCCAAGCTCCTGCTGAAGCCTGAGGACATCGACGGATTTGTGCATCTTGCCATGCGCCCTGTGCCGCATGTTGTGGGCCCTGGCATAGTCGCCCATCTTGCGGATGTTGTGCTCGAGCGCATCGAGATCGAGGATCAGGCATGGTGTCTGGATTTCGTCGACGCTCATGCCGGGAAGAGCCGGCACATCGTAGCCGACTTCCATGCCGGCGAATTTCGGTTCCATGTTCATTGCTCTTTCTCCCTTACTGCCAAGGCAATTTATCGAGGTCGACGTTTCCGCCGGTGATGATGATGCCAATGCGTTGACCGGCGAAAACCTCCTTATTCTTGATGATCGCCGCTAGAGGGACGGCGCTGGAGGGTTCCATGACGATCTTCATCCGCTTCCAGATGAGCTTCATCGCGTCGACGATTTCCTCTTCGGAGGCCGTCAGGATATTGCTCACGTGGTTTCTGACGAAATGCCAGGTCAGATCCTTGAGCGGCACCTTCAGGCCGTCGGCCACGGTATTCGGCGCGTCATCGGCGATGATGTAGCCCGCCTTGAAGCTGCGGTAGGCATCATCGGCCTGCTCGGGTTCGGCCGCATAGATCCTGACGTTCGGCGCGAGGTTCGACAAGGTGAGGCAGGTCCCCGACACCATGCCGCCGCCGCCGATCGGCGCCACCACGGCATCGAGCCCGTTTACCTGCTCGATCAGCTCCATCGAGCAGGTCGCCTGGCCTGCAATAACGCGCGGATCATTGTAGGGATGCACGAATTCGGCGCCGGTTTCGGCGACGACATCAGCAAAGACGGCCTCGCGCGACGAGGTCGACGGCTCGCATTCGACCACCCTGCCGCCATATCCCCTGACGGCGTCCTTCTTTGCCTGCGGTGCTGTCCGCGGCATGACGACAGTGCAGGGAATGCCCCGCCGCCCGGCGGCGTAGGAGAGGCACGTTCCGTGGTTGCCGGATGAATGCGTGGCAACGCCATGGGCTGCCTGCGCGTCGCTCAGCCCGAAGACGGCGTTGGATGCGCCACGGGCCTTGAATGCGCCGGCTTTCTGGAAGTTTTCGCATTTGAAGAACAGTTCGGCGCCGACAAGCGAGTTGATGAAGCTGGAAGTGAGAACCGGTGTGCGATGGATGTAGGGCTTGATGCGCGTATGCGCGGCCACCACGTCGGCCAATGTCGGGATGTACATCATAAAGCTCCTCAGGCCGCGGCCTGAATCTTCGATTGGTGGTCGGTGCGATAGTGTTCCTGCGCGGCGGCAACACCCGAGCCGAGCTTGACGTCGAGGCCAAGATCGACCATGGCCATCTCAGCCGCCGCCATGCCCGACAAAGCCATGACGTCGGTCAAACTGCCGAGATGCCCGATGCGGAACACTTTGCCGGCAACCTCGCCCAACCCGGTTCCGAAAGCGACATCGTACTTCTTCGCGGCATGCGCGACGATCGAGGTGGCGTCGAAGCCTTGCGGCGTGCGGATCGCACTCACCGTGTCGGAATAGAGTTCCTCGCTTCTGGCGCACAGATCGAGCCCCCACGCCCGAACCGCGGCGCGAATACCGCCGGCGATACGTCGATGCCTCGCAAATACGTTCTCCAGGCCTTCAGTGAGCAGCAGTTCCGTCGAAAGCTTCAAGCCATTCAGGAGCCCGACCGCCGGGGTATAGGGATAGGCGTTGTTCGCATAGCTCTTCGCCATATCGCGAATGTCGAAGAAGGTGCGTGGAAGTTTCGCATGGTCGACGACTGCCAGGGCCTTCGGGGAAAATGCCGTGATCGCCAGGCCGGCCGGCAGCATGAAGCCCTTTTGCGAACCGGTTACGGCGATATCCACGGACCATTCGTCCATGCGGAAATCCATCGAAGCGATGGAGCTGACACCATCGACGAACAACAGTGCCGGATGGCCTGCAGCATCGATCGCCCGGCGGATAGCCGCGATATCGGATTTGACGCCGGTTGCCGTCTCGTTATGCGTGACCAGGACAGCCTTGATCTCGTGTGCGGTATCGGCTGCGAGAATTTCTTCATAGCGATCGGCGGGAGCGCCATAGCCCCACTCTGCCTCGATGATATCGACCTTGAGGCCGTGGCGTTGGCACATGTCGATCCAGCGATGGCTGAACATGCCGTAGCGGGCAGCCAATACGCGATCACCTGGGCTGAGCGTGTTGGTGATGGCCGTTTCCCATCCACCGGTTCCCGTGGACGGAAATACGAAGACGGAGGCCTTTTCGCTTTTGATGACTTTCTTCACGCCGGCAAGCGCCGGCCGCAGAATTTCGCCGAAGAGCGGCGAACGGTGATCGAGCGTGGGCATGTCCGCAGCCTTGCGAAGGACTTCGGGCATATTCGTCGGACCGGGGATGAAAACCGGATTTTGCATATACATCTGGGTGTCCTCCTAATGTTGAACGATGGATAGCACGTCCGGCATAGGAGATAAATTTTTTTGAAATCATTTTTCATAATACTAGAAATTAATGTATTCCATATGAAAAACAGATATTTGACTTTTTTCATTGGTTAACTTATTTTTTCAGAATGGAATTTTTCCGCAAAGAGGCTTCTCAAGGAGGCGATGACTGATGGCTGCCGAAATGCGCCGTAGAGGACGTCCAAAGGCCTTCAATGGTCCTCAGACACAAAATACCATCCAGGCGCTCGATCGTGCACTGGACGTGCTTGATGCGCTCTCGACGCCGGAGGGGATGACGCTCTCGGAGCTGGCCGGGAAGCTCGGCCAATCCGCGGCGACCATGCATCGCGTGCTTGCGACGCTGGAGCGACGCGAATTTGTCGAGATTAGCCCCGATCGCCAGGTATGGTATATCGGCCCGGAGGCATACCGGCTCGGCTCCGCCTTTCTGCGACGCACTAATGTCGTCGAGCGAAGCCGCCCGGTCATGCGCGAGCTTATGCTGGAAACGGGCGAGACCTCCAATCTGGGCATCGAGAAGGACGGACATGTCCTGTTCATCAGCCAGGTGGAGACCCACGAGTCGATCCGGGCCTTTTTTCCGCCGGGAACGCTGTCACCATTGCATGCGTCCGGCATCGGCAAGGCGCTGCTGAGCACCTATGACGACGATCATCTCGCCACACTTTTCAGGAAAAAGGAGCTGGAGCGCTTTACTGAAAATACCATGCGTTCCTTCGAGCAACTGCGCGAGGAACTGTTGAAGACGCGAGACCGCGGCTATTCCTTCGACGACGAGGAGCGGACTCAGGGAATGCGCTGCGTCGCCGCGCCGATCCTGAACGTGCACGGAGAAGCCATAGCGGGCATTTCCGTCTCCGGACCGAAGCATCGCCTCCAGGACGCCGACATCCACCGGATCGGCGAACGCGTGAGGAGCGCCGCTGGAATGGTATCCCGCCGCCTCGGCGCTCCGTGAGATTGAGCAACCTCATCATGGAATCCATGGGCAGTTAGTGGAGGCCGTTCCGGCTCGAGACGTCTACTCCATCGGCTGGACCGTAAAGGAAGGATGTTGCGCGGATGTAGTTTTTAGACTACAACCGCGCCCATGATTGAGTTAAAGCAAACCGCGACCTTCGCAAAATGGGAATCCCGCCTCCGAGACAAGCGAGCCAAAACCATTATCGCGGCGCGACTGATGCGGTTGGCCGAGGGTTTGCCTGGCGACGTCGAACCGGTAGGCGAAGGCGTTAGCGAACTGCGGATTCACTACGGTTCCGGATATCGCATCTACTTCCAGCAGCGCGGAAGCCTCCTGATCGTGTTGCTATGCGGCGGAAACAAAGGATCGCAAACTCGCGACATTGCCGCCGCCAAGAAACTGGCTAAAGAATGGAGTGCACAAGATGACTGAAAAACTGACCACCTACGACCCTGCCGCCGCACTGGTCGACGATGAAGAAATCGCCGCTTTCATGGCGGATGCCTTTGAAACTGGTGATGCCGCCTATGTTGCCAAGGCGCTTGGCGTTGTCGCCCGGGCTAAAGGCATGACCGAAATATCTCGCAAAACCGGGCTATCCCGAGAACAGCTCTATCGTTCGTTTAGCGAACGCGGAAACCCGACACTCAAGACGACACTTGCAGTGATGCGCGCACTTGGCGTTGACATGACCGCCAAGCCCCATACCGCCCAGTGACCGTACCCTTGAGCTTCCGGTCGTCTTTGTCCCATTTGAATTAAAGCTTATTTGCGACAACGATGAGCCTTCGATGGCGGTTCCCGGCGTAAAATAAATTGGCTTTGCCGCCTCGCGCCTATAGGCTGGATGTAGCACCGTGTTGCCCGATCGATGTCCACATCGACATTTGACAATCTTTTCCTTACGTCCATCGCGCCAAGGCGTAGCGCGACCCACGGAAATAGTCTGAAAAACTAGAATGTCTTTCGCAAATTGCAGGGAAATCCGGCTCTAGCGCCCGGAGCCCTTAAAAGCGCACAATCTCCCTCGCAACGAAACGCCGGTCATAGGCGTTTCTCGCGCCCGTATCGGAGGAGATGCGGGCCAGCCCCATGACATTCATGAGCGTCTGAAACGCTTTGGGAGGAACCATGCTTGAACGACTTTTCAAATTGAGTGAGCACGGCACGTCCGTGCGCACCGAACTCATCGCGGGCGTGACGACGTTCTTGACGATGTCCTATATCATCTTCGTCAATCCGGATATTCTGTCGACGACCGGCATGGACCGCAATGCCATATTCGTCGCGACCTGTCTTGCCGCGGCGCTCGGTTCCATCGTCATGGGGCTTGTTGCCAACTGGCCGATCGGCATGGCGCCGGGCATGGGGCTTAATGCCTTCTTCGCCTTTACCGTCGTCGCCACGCTCGGATTTACCTGGCAGCAGGCGCTCGGCGCGGTCTTCATTTCGGGCGCCATTTTCGTCTTGCTGACCGTCACCGGCGTGCGCAGCTGGCTGATCGAAGGCATCCCGCGTTCGCTCAGAAGCGCGATCGCCGCCGGTATCGGTCTCTTCCTGGCGATCATCGCGCTCAAAAGCGCCGGTATCGTCGTTGCCAACAAGGCGACGCTCATCGGCCTTGGAGATCTGAAACAGACAGGGCCTCTTCTTGCGATTTTCGGCTTCTTCGTCATCGCCGTTCTCGATGCGATGCGCGTAAGAGGGTCAATCCTGATCGGCATTCTTGCCGTCACCGTCCTCTCCTGGATCCTCGGCGTCAGCCAGTTCCACGGCATCGTTTCGGCGCCGCCGTCGATGATGCCGACCTTTCTGCAGCTCGATATCGTGGGCGCTCTGCATGGCGGCCTGGTCCACATCATCCTCGTCTTCGTGCTCGTCGAAGTCTTCGACGCGACCGGAACGCTGATCGGTGTCGCCAAACGGGCGAAGCTTCTCGAGGAAGGAAAACCAAACCGCCTGAGCCGAGCTCTGCTTGCCGACAGCGCGGCCATCGTCGCCGGCTCGCTGATGGGCACCAGCAGCACGACGGCCTATGTGGAAAGCGCCTCGGGCGTTCAGGCGGGCGGCCGCACCGGCCTGACGGCATTCACCATCGCCGTGCTTTTCCTGGCGTCGCTGTTCTTTTCACCGCTCGCGGGCTCCGTTCCCGCCTATGCAACCGCGCCGGCCCTGCTCTATGTCGCCGGCCTGATGATGCGTGAGCTGACCGAGATCGAGTGGGACGACCTGACCGAGGCGGCACCGGCAGCGCTGACGGCGCTTGCAATGCCGTTCACCTACTCGATCGCTAACGGCCTCGCCTTCGGGTTCATCAGCTACGTCGTCCTGAAGGTTGGCACCGGGCGCTGGAAGACGCTTCATCTGGCGACGCAGATCGTTGCCGCCCTGTTCATCGTGCGCTTCGCCTTCTTCGCCAATTAGCCAGAGCGGTGCATTCGGGGGCCGGATCGACGTTGCGATGGTTCGGCTCCCAATCTGTTTGCAAGATCCGCCCGTTTGCTCCGCAAGATAGCTTTCGACCGACAAGCGAATGCATTGCATGGATGACAATACCCGGGAGCGGCGGAAGTACTTCGCAGGTGGATGCGGAGCGAGACATCCAAAATAAGGGGGCGCCGGATTTGCGGCGCCCCTTTATTCCGTCCAACCCGCTCTCTCTGATCAGCGGATCAGAAACGGCTCCGCAAAGAAATGCTCTTCCAGATTGACACCCTCGCCGCCGCGATCGACGACGGCAAAATCCGAGACGCCGTCGAGAGGTGTGAGGATGCCGTGCCAGACATTGCGGCCGATATTGACGCCCTGTCCGGGCTTTGTGCGGAAAGCCAAAGGCTCTCCCGGTCCATTTGCGGTTTCAAGCGCCACGACAACGAGGAACGGATTGCCGGTCAGCGGGATGAAGGCCTGGCTGCCGAGCGGATGCCGCTCCACCATCTGCAGCTCAAGCGGCAGCTTGTAAGGCTCGCCACGCAACAGGCTGATCATGGCGCGCGCCTTCTCCCCGGTCGTCTCGACTTTTGCCAGATCATGGTATCGCACACATTTCCCGGCGTTGATGGGGTAATTATAGGCCCCTTCCATCTCTATCACTTCGCCGAAGGGGAAGAAGGCAACACGCGTCAACGGCTGAATCTCGATCACTTTCATGCACGCTCTCCTCATTTGTGCGCTTGAAGCGCGATAGCTGACCTCATGCTGCACTCTGCTGCGTGTTCCGATGCAGCCCTTCTCCTTCAGGGAACATGGCGGCGAGCCGCAGGAACGCGATCCGTTCCACCTGGCGGCAGGCGGCGGCGAATTCGGTGTTGCGATCATTCTCGATCCGGGCCTCGAAGGCGGCGAGAATCCCGGATTTCGTATGATCCCGCACGGCGATGATGAACGGGAAACCGAACTTTGCGACGTAGCGGTTGTTGAGATCGGTGAAATGCGCCCGCTCATCGTCGGTCAGCGCGTCGAGGCCGGCGGAAGCCTGTTCCTCCGTCGAACTCGCCGTCAGACGCCTCGCCTGCGCCAGCTTGCCGGCAAGATCCGGGTGGGCGACGAGTACGCCGAGCCGTTCCTCCTCGCTTGCCGCGCGGAACTGGAAGGCGAGCGCGGCATGGAGCCCGATCGCCGTATCGTTTGCCGACGAAAGCTCGTCGGCAAAGGCACGGCTGGCGATCCAGGGCGAATGTTCGAAGACGCCGCCGAAGCGCTCGACGAAGGCTCCCTCCGGCATTTGCGAGGGCCGTTCCGAGACCGGCCTTGGCGGATGCGTCTTCGCCCAGTGCTCGGCGATATCGATGCGACGGGCGATCCAGACCTTCTCGTGGCTCTGGACGTACTCAATGAAGCGGGCGAGCGCCATGATGCGTCCGGGCCGGCCGATCAGGCGACAGTGCAGGCCGATGCTCATCATCTTCGGGCTGCCGGCTGCACCTTCGGCGTAGAGCGCATCGAAGGAATCCTTCAGATAGCTGAAAAACTGATCGCCGCTATTGAAGCCCTGCGGCGTCGCAAAGCGCATGTCGTTGGCATCGAGCGTATAGGGAATGATGAGCTGGTGGCGCCCGGCGTGCTCATGCCAATAGGGAAGATCATCGGCATAGGTGTCGGAGATGTAATCGAAACCGCCCGCTTCCGTCACCAGATCGACAGTCTTGACCGAGCAGCGGCCGGTATACCAGCCGCGCGGCCGCTCGCCGGTAATGAGCGTATGTAGGCGGATCGCCTCGGCGATCGCCGCGCGCTCCGCTTCAGGCCCCATATCCTTGTGCTCGACCCATTTGAGGCCATGCGAGGCGATCTCCCAGCCGGCCTCCTGCATGGCGGCGATCTGCGCCGGCGAGCGCTTTAGCGCGGTTGCAACGCCGTAGACAGTGACTGGAAGCTGCTTATCGGTGAAAAGCCGGTGCAGACGCCAGAAGCCGGCGCGGGCGCCGTATTCATAGATCGATTCCATGTTCCAGTGGCGCTGGCCTAGCCATGGGGCAGCGCCGACAATTTCCGACAAAAAGGCTTCGGATGCCGCGTCGCCGTGCAGCACGCAGTTCTCACCGCCCTCTTCATAATTCAGGGCGAATTGCACGGCGATGCGTGCATCGCCCGGCCATTGAGCCGCCGGCGGCGTCCGGCCATATCCGTGCATGTCACGGCAATATCGCATGAAACACTCCTCCAAATGTCGACGATGGCAAATGTCTAACCGCAAATCGCGCGCGCTATTCCCCTTGGAAATTTTGAAAGTCTCGAACGTTACAGCTGCTTTTCAGGGGAATGAGGCTGTCGGATAGTGGAGGCAGGAGCGCTCGTTCGGGAGAAAAACATGCAGTCTCATTCACCAGGAGCCGGCCGGCTCACGACCCACGTGCTGGACACCGCGCTCGGCAGGCCCGCAAGGGGTCTGCGCATCGATCTCTATCGGATCGAAGGCGACACGCATCGCCATCTCAAATCCGCAGAGACCAATGATGACGGCCGCTGCGACGCGCCGCTGCTATCAGGCGAAAGCATGAAGGCTGGTATCTATGAGTTGCGCTTCCATGCCGGTGACTATCTTGGCCGCTCCGCCGATGGCCCGATGTTTCTGGATGTCATCCCGATCCGCTTCGGTCTCGCTGATGAAGGAGCGCACTACCATGTGCCGCTGCTCCTTTCGCCCTACAGCTATTCCACTTATCGCGGGAGCTGACCGATGACGGCTGTGAAAACCCGTTCCGAACTGCGTTTCATCCTCAATGGCCAGGACATTGCTCTTAGCAACGTCGCGCCGGACCAGACACTGCTCGACTGGCTGCGGCTTTCGCGCTCGCTGAAGGGCACAAAGGAAGGCTGCGCCGAGGGCGACTGCGGCGCCTGCACGGTGCTTGTGGGACGGCTGACGCCCGCGGGCGGTCTCGTCTACGAAGGCGTCAATGCCTGTATCCGCTTTCTCGGCTCATTGGACGGCTGTCATGTGGTGACGGTCGAGCATCTGGCAGCCGGTGAGGAGCGTCTGCATCCGGTGCAGCAGGCAATGGTCGATTTTCACGGTTCGCAATGCGGCTTCTGCACGCCGGGCTTCGTCATGTCGCTCTATGGGCTATGGATGCAGACACCGAACCCGACGGACCAGCAGATCGAAACGGCGCTGCAGGGCAATCTCTGTCGCTGCACCGGCTACGAACCGATCCTGCGCGCAGCACGGGCCGTTTCCAGCTACGGCGGGACTGAGAACGATCCCCTGCTTGTCGAGCGTGAAACCATGATCGCGCGGCTGAAGGCTCTTGCCGACGGCGCGCGCGTCGAAATCGGCGTGGGACGCTACCGGCTGGTCGTGCCGGCTGGCCTCGATGATTTCGCTTCGGTTCTCGAAGCATCGCCGACTGCAACTGTGGTCGCCGGCTCCACCGATGTCGGTCTCTGGGTCACCAAGCACATGCGCGACATCTCGCCGGTGATCTTCATTGCCGGGCTGCAGGAGTTGAAGTCGATCGCCGTGAAAGATGGTCTCATCACCATCGGCGCCGGCGTCACCTACTCGGAAGCGATCGAAACGCTCTCTCAACATATTCCAGCACTCGGTCCGCTGATTGCCCGTATCGGCGGCCAGCAGGTGCGCAACATGGGCACGATCGGCGGCAACATCGCCAACGGCTCGCCGATCGGCGATACTGCGCCTCCCCTGATCGCGCTCGGCGCATCGCTGACCCTCCGTAAGGGCAAGACCCGCCGCACCATCGCGCTCGAAGACTTCTTCATTGCTTACGGCAAGCAGGACCGCCAGCCCGGCGAATTCGTCGAAGCCGTGCATATTCCGGTTCCGGCAGCGGGCGAAAACTTCGCCGTCTACAAGGTGACGAAACGCAGGGACGAGGACATTACCACGACGCTCGGCGCCTTCCGCCTGGCGCTCGCCGCCGATGGCACTGTCGCCGGCATCAGGATCGCCTATGGCGGCATGGCCGCAACGCCGAAACGAGCCTTTGCCGTTGAACAAGCATTGCTCGCCCAGCCCTGGAACGAGACGGCGGTCGAGGCGGCGATGGAAAAATATGCCGAGGATTACGCGCCGCTGACCGACATGCGCGCCACGGCGGAATACCGCGCGCTCGCAGCCAGGAACCTTCTCTTGCGTTTCCATCTCGAAACGACATCCAGTGCGGCGCCGGCTCAGGTGTCCAGATACGAGGCCGCGTAAGCCATGAACAAACACACTTCAGATATCAAGGCCGAAACCATCGTCGGCGGGGTGCATAGCAGCCCGCGCCATGATTCCGCCCATAAGCATGTCTCCGGTACGGCCGTCTATATTGATGACATCACCGAACCGACAGGAACGCTGCATGCCGGTCTTGGCCTGTCCACCGTCGCGCATGGCGTCCTGAAATCCGTCGATCTTTCCACCGTACGTGCTGCACCCGGCGTTGTTGCCGTGTTGACCCATGAAGACGTGCCCGGCGTCAACGATATCTCCCCTTCCTATATGCACGACGACCCAGTGCTTGCCGACGGCAAGGTCGAGTTTCATGGCCAGCCGATCTTCTGCGTGATCGCCGAAACGCGCGAGCAGGCCCGCCGCGCCGCAAGGCTCGCCAAGATCGACTATGAGGAATTGCCGGCCGATATCGACATCTGGGATCTCGACGTTTCGACCCACCGTCAGGTCGTCACCCCACTAACGCTGAAGCGTGGCGATGCGGCGGAAAACCTTGCGAGCGCACCGCGTCGCGTGAAAGGCCGCATGCGGCTTGGCGGCCAGGATCATTTCTATCTCGAAGGCCAGGTTTCGCTAGCCGTCCCCGGCGAGGATGACGAGGTCGTCGTCTATTGCTCCACTCAAGGCCCGAGCGAGACGCAACATATGGTTGCTCATGCGCTCGGCGTACCGAGCAATGCTGTTACGATCGAGGTTCGTCGCATGGGCGGCGGCTTCGGCGGCAAGGAAACCCAAGCGAACCAGTGTGCCGCGATCGCAGCCATCGCCGCCAAGAAGCTGAAACGCGCCGTCAAGGTCCGGCTCGACCGCGACGAAGACATGGTCGCGACAGGCAAACGGCACGATTTCGCCATCGATTACGATGTCGGCTTCGACGATGAGGGCCGCATTCTCGCCGTCGATTATACGTTCGCGCTCCGGGCCGGCTTTTCTGCCGACCTTTCCGGCCCGGTCGGCGACCGCGCGCTGTTCCACTGCGACAACGCCTATTTCTTCCCGCATGTTCATGCGAAATCGGCGCCGCTTTACACCAATACGGTTTCCAACACCGCCTTCCGTGGCTTCGGCGGCCCGCAGGGCATGGTCGGCGCAGAGCGCGTCATCGACGAGGTGGCGTTTGCCGTCGGCAAGGACCCGCTCGAGATCCGCAAGCTGAATTTCTATGACGCGATGGGCGTTCAGGGCGAGCGCAACCTCACGCCCTATTACCAGACCGTCGAGGATTGCATCGTCCAGCGCATCGTCGCCGAACTGGAGGAAAGCGCCGATTACGCCGGACGCAGAAAGGCTATTTCCGAGTTCAATGCGACGAGCCGTATCGTCAAGCGCGGGATCGCGCTGACACCGGTCAAATTCGGCATTTCCTTCACCAAGACGGAATCGAACCAGGCCGGCGCTCTGGTGCATGTCTATAGCGACGGCTCCGTGCACATGAACCATGGCGGCACGGAGATGGGGCAAGGCCTGCACCTGAAGGTGGCGCAGGTCGTGGCGGAGGAATTCCAGATCGATCTCGACCGCGTGAAGATCACCGCGACGACGACAGCTAAGGTGCCGAACACCTCGCCTACCGCCGCCTCCTCGGGCGCGGACCTGAACGGCATGGCGGCGCAGAACGCCGCGCGCCAGATCAAGGACCGGCTGATCGCCTTTGCGGCGGAAAGCCACCAGGTGCCTCGCGAAAAGGTGGTGTTCCTGCCCAATCGCGTGCGGATCGGCGATATCGAGATCTCCTTCCCCGATCTCATCAAGAAGGCCTATATGGCCCGCGTCCAGCTTTCGGCCGCCGGCTTCTACAAGACGCCAAAGATCCATTGGGACCGAAGGGCGGGCCGCGGCCATGCCTTTTATTATTACGCCTATGGCGCTGCCTGCTCAGAGGTATCGATCGACACGCTGACCGGCGAATATGTCGTTGAACGCACCGATATCCTGCACGACACCGGCCGCTCGCTGAACAAGGCGATCGATATCGGCCAGATCGAAGGCGGCTTCATCCAAGGCATGGGCTGGCTGACGACGGAGGAGCTCTGGTGGGATGGGAAGGGGCGGCTGCGCACTCATGCGCCCTCCACCTACAAGATCCCACTTGCATCCGATCGGCCAAAGATTTTCAATGTAGCTCTGACCGACTGGTCGGAAGCCTATGAGCCGACGATCCATCGTTCCAAGGCGGTCGGGGAACCGCCGCTGCCGCTCGGCATTTCCGTCTTGCACGCCCTATCGGACGCGGTGGCGAGCGTTGCCGACCACAGGATCTGCCCGCGTCTCGACGCGCCGGCAACGCCCGAGCGGGTGCTGATGGCAATCGAGCGTCTCAAGGCCGCGCAAAAGGAGTGAGGTCATGTCTGCCGCCTGCGAAGATATCCGGGATTTCCTGCGCCGCGAACCGGCATCGATCCTGGTCGAGGTGACCGGCGTCGCGGGTTCGGCGCCGCGCGACACCGATGCCTGGATGCTGGTGTCGGAACGGGCGATCTTCGCGACGATCGGCGGCGGGCAGCTCGAATATATGGCAATCGACCAGGCGCGCCGGGCGTTACGCTCCGGCCTTGCCGCCGAGCCGATGAACGTGCCGCTCGGCCCGGAGATCGGCCAGTGCTGCGGCGGCCGCGTCGGCCTTGCCTTCACCGCGCTCAATCCTGCCCTTGCTAACGACCTCATTGCCCGCAGCGACCGCGAACTGGCGGCTCGACCGCATGTCTATGTTTTCGGAGCCGGCCATGTCGGCGATGCACTCGCCATGGCGCTTTCACTGGCGCCGCTGCGCGTCGTGCTGGTGGATACGCGCGAGGATGAACTCACCACCTGCACCGTGCCGGGTATCGAAACCTGCCTGACTGCTATGCCCGAAGCTGTTGTACGCGATGCGCCGGCCGGCAGCAGTTTCGTGGTCCTTACCCATGATCACGCGCTCGATTTCCTGATTGCCACCGAGGCGCTCAAGCGCATGGACGCCGCCTATGTCGGCATGATCGGCTCCAAAACGAAGCGCGCCACCTTCCGCAACTGGCTGCAGCGCGAAACCGGTCGACCGGACCTTTTCGATCGCCTAGTCTGTCCGATCGGTGGGACGGCGGTAAAGGACAAGCGCCCAACGGTCATCGCCACCCTCGCTGCCGCCGAGATCATGACGGCTGCGCTGGCCTGGGCCGCCGATCGCGCAAAGCTTACTGGAGCCGTCAGCCGCTAGCGGCTGCGGCCGCTGCCTCATCCTCGAGCAGCTTGCCGATGAGCCGCTGACAGCGCTCCGCCATGAAATCGATCATCAGGCGGACCTTCGGGTCCTGGAACCGCTTGTGCGGATAGATCGCTGCGAGCTGCACCGGAGCCGGCGGGCTCTCCTTCAGGATTTCCACCAGCCGCCCTTCTCTCAGATAGGCCTTCACCTCGAACAGCGGCTTGTTGATGATGCCGCGACCTTCGAGCGCCCATTGGGTGAGCACATCGCCGTCATCGCTGTCATAGGGACCGGCAACCTCGAATTTGCGCGGACCTTCCGCCGTCACCAGCGTCCAGTAGTATTCCTTCGAGCCGGGATAGCGCAGCAGAAGACAGTCATGCTTGTCGGCAATCAAGGCGTCGGCGGTCGGCGGCACGCCGCGCTGCGCGAGATAGGCGGGAGATGCACAGAGCACACGTTCGCAATTGAGGATGCCGCGCATGCGCAGGTTCGAATCCTCAAGCACGCCAAGCTTGAAGGCGACATCGACGCCCTCGGCCAGGATATCGACATTGTGGTCAGACAGGCGCACCCGCACCTCGATATCCGGGTACTTGTCGTGGAATTCCGGAATGCCCGAAGCGATCAGCCGCCGGCCGATGCCGAGCGGCGCCGTGATCCTCAGCGACCCCTTCGGGTTGCGCGAGAGATCGGCGATCGCCGCCTCCGCCTCATTGACAGCCTCGATGATCTTCACCGCCTTTTCATAGAAGACGCGGCCATGTTCGGTCGGCGACAGCTTGCGCGTCGTGCGGTTGAAAAGGCGCACGCCGAGATGGCGCTCGAGCTCCTTGATGCGATTGCTGGCAACCGCAGGCGTGACCCGCTGGTCGCGCCCTGCTGCCGAAAGGGTACCGAGTTCGACCACGCGAACGAAGACACGGACATTATCAAGATAGGACATGGCCTCTTTCTACCACATCGGCGTGCGGAACAAAGCAGGGTTCATCTTATAGATTTTTTTGAAAGTGTTGGCGGATTAACCGGGATTTTCGAGAAAATCGCGTGATGGCAAACAGTCCCGTGAAGATCGGCCTATGAAGATCGGGAGGGGAGTTCCCATGTACGAATATGCCATCGCCTGGGACTGGATAACCTTCGCCGTCCGCTGGCTGCACGTCATCACCGCGATCGCCTGGATTGGCTCGTCATTCTATTTCGTCGCGCTCGACCTGGGCCTGAAGAAACATCCGGCCCTGCCGCCCGGCGCCTATGGCGAGGAATGGCAGGTGCATGGCGGCGGCTTCTACCATATCCAGAAATATCTGGTGGCGCCGGCCAATATGCCTGACCACCTCGTCTGGTTCAAATGGGAGAGCTATGTCACGTGGCTTTCGGGCTTCGGCATGCTCTGTCTCGTCTATTATGCCGGCGCCGATCTCTACATGATCGATCCGGCCGTGCTCGATGTCTCCAAGCCGGTGGCAATCGCCATTTCGCTCGGCTCGATCGCTGGCGGCTGGCTTCTATACGACCTGATCTGCAAATCGCCCTTCGGCAATGACAATACGCGCCTGATGGTGGCGCTGTATTTCATTCTGGTCGTGGTGGCCTGGGGATACACGCACCTGTTTACGGGCCGCGCGGCCTTCCTGCATCTCGGCGCCTTCACGGCCACGATCATGTCGGCCAACGTCTTCTTCATCATCATTCCGAACCAGAAGATCGTCGTCGCCGACCTGATCGCCGGCCGCACGCCCGATCCGAAATATGGCCGCATCGCCAAGCAGCGCTCGACACACAACAACTACCTGACGCTGCCGGTGCTGTTCCTGATGCTATCGAACCACTATCCGCTGGCCTTCGGCACGCAATTCAACTGGATTATCGCCTCGCTCGTCTTCCTGATGGGCGTCACGATCCGCCACTGGTTCAACACCCGCCATGCCAATGCCGGCAACCCGACCTGGACCTGGCTGATCACCGTCGTCCTCTTCATCGTCATCATGTGGCTTTCCACCGTGCCGAAGATCCTCACGGGCGAACCGGCGACGAAGATTTCCGCAACCCAGCAGCCCTTCGTCGCGGCCGAATCTTTCCCGAAAGTTCGCGATACCATCATGGGGCGCTGCTCCATGTGCCATGCGAAGGAACCGAGCTGGGAGGGCATCATCGCGCCGCCGAAGGGCGTGGTGTTCGAGACCGATCGCGACATTGCCGCCCATGCCCGCGAGATCTATCTGCAGGCCGGCCGCAGCCACGCCATGCCGCCGGCCAACGCCTCGCACATTACCGACGAGGAGCGCCGCCTGCTCGTCTCCTGGTACGAAAGTGCCATCAATGGGGAGAAGACCCAATGAATGAAATCCTGATCCGTGGTCGCGTGCTGACCTTCCTTGCCGAGCCACAAGGCATCGATGATACGACCTCCTATCGCTATATCGAGGATGGCGCGGTCTTCGTGCGCAACGGCAAGATCGTTGACATCGGTTTGTATAGTGACATTCGCAAGCTGGCGGATGCCGGTATCAAGATCGCCGACCATCGTCCGAACCTTATCCTGCCCGGCTTTATCGACACGCATCTGCATTTCCCGCAGACGCAGGCGATCGCCTCCTATGGCGCGCAGCTGCTCGAATGGCTGAACACCTATATTTTCGTCGAGGAGCAGAAATTCGCGCGCGCCGCCCACGCGGCCGAAGTGGCGGACCGCTTCATGGACGAACTACTATCCAACGGCACGACGACGGCGGTCGCCTATTGTTCGGTGCATCCGGAAAGCGTCGAGGCCTATTTCGCGGCCGCCGAAGCACGCGGCATGTGCATGATCGGCGGCAAGGTGATGATGGATCGCAATGCGCCGGACGCGCTGCGCGATACGCCGCAGCGCGGCTACGACGAGACAAAGCGGCTGATCGAGAAATGGCACGGCCGCGGTCGCGCGCATTACGCCATCAGCCCGCGCTTTGCCATCACTTCCACGCCCGAGCAGATGGAGATGAGCAAGGCGCTCGTCGCCGAACATCCGGACTGCTACGTCCAGACGCATCTCTCCGAAAATCGCAACGAGATCGCCTTTGCCACCTCCCTTTATCCCGAGGCGAAAGACTACACGGATATCTACGCCCGCTACGGCCTGCTCAACGATCGCATGCTGCTCGGCCATTGCATCCACATGAGCGAGCGGGAAGTTGCCGTTCTGGCCGAAACCGGCGCGGTCTGCGTCTTCTGCCCGACCTCGAACCTCTTTCTCGGCTCCGGGCTTTTCAACGCCGCGGAACTCGACAGGCTCGGCGCGCGCTGGTCGGTCGCAACCGATGTCGGCGCCGGCACCAGCTTCTCCATGCTGGAGACGATGGACGAGGCCTACAAGGTGCTGCATCTGCAGGGGCAGCGGCTGACGCCGTTCAATTCCTTCTATCGTATGACGCGCGGCAATGCTCTGGCGCTCGGCCTCGAAAAGCAGATCGGCTCGCTTCAGGCCGGCGCGGATGCCGATATCGTCGTGCTCGATTCCAGTGCCAAGTCGGCAATGGAATTCCGCATGCGCACGGCAACGTCGTTAGCAGAGGAGCTTTTCATTCTGCAGACCATGGGCGACGACCGCTGCATCAGGGAAGTCTATGTCGCCGGCAAGGCGATGAAGACGAAGCATGCGAAGTCTGAGGCAACGGTAAGTCAAAGATCGGAAGCCGCCCTGTTCGCATAGGGGTCTGCATGCGGCTTCAATCTCTCTGGGAAAAATGGGCATAGGACCCGATGAAATAGCGCGCGCCTTCGCCTGGCCACGGATCTGCGGATCAGGCCCGGCGTGGCGCGCATTTTCCGCTTCACCAGTGAGAATATTATTCCAAAATCATTTCGGAAATTAGCAAATCGCTATAGGCTAAGGTCGACTCGGCTGCGCATGCGCTTTGGGGGAGTTTGCCGCGCCCGTCGAGCAAGACAATCCGATAAAGAAAAGCCGACATGCCCAACAGAACCTCGCCGCTCGTCGCGTTCCAGTCCAGGACATTCCGTTCGCTCTGGTCGGCAACGCTCATCTCCAATCTCGGCGGGCTGGTCGAAGGCGTCGGCGCTGCCTGGCTCATGACCAGCCTTGCCACCTCTCACGGCATGGTAGCGCTGGTCCAGTCCTCCACAACACTGCCTGTCATGATCTTTTCGCTCGCCGCCGGGGCGCTGGCCGACAATTACGATCGAAGACGGATCATGCTGATCGCGCAGATGCTGATGCTGTGCGTGTCCGCGACGCTGGCGGTGCTGTCTTACAGCAATGCCTTGACGCCCTGGCTGCTGCTTAGCCTCACATTCCTGATCGGCTGCGGCGGCGCCTTGCACAATCCGTCCTGGCAGGCCTCCATGGGCGATGTCGTGCCGCGCGACCACCTGCCGGGCGCCGTCGCGCTCAACAGCATGAGCTACAATCTGATGCGTAGCATCGGGCCGGCAATCGGCGGCGTCATCGTGGCGGCGGCGGGTGCCGCTTTCGCGTTTCTTTTCAACGTTTTCTGTTATTTCGCTCTCATCTCTGCCTTGTTGCGCTGGAAAAAGGCGCCTGACCGCAATGCTCTGCCGCGCGAACCCTTCGGCAGCGCGATGTCGGCCGGCTTTCGCTATGTCCTGATGTCGCCGAACCTGCTCAAGGTGATGTGCCGCGGTTTCACCTTCGGCCTGACGGCGATCGTCATTCTGGCGTTGCTGCCGCTGGTTGCGCGCGATCATGTGCATGGTACTGCCGTCACCTACGGCATCATGCTCGGCTTCTTCGGTTTCGGCGCGATCTGCGGCGCGCTGCTGATCGGCCGCATTCGCGACCTCCTCAGCAATGAATGGGTGATCCGCGGCGCCTTCTTCACGCTGGCGGTCAGCTGCGTCTTTCTGGCGCTGAACGATCAGGTATGGCTGAGCTGCCTGCTCCTCATGCCGGCGGGCGTTGCCTGGGTACAGGCCTTCTCGCTGTTCAACGTCACCGTCCAGCTTTCCACACCGCGCTGGGTCGTCGGCCGTGCGCTTTCGCTCTACCAAACCGCCACCTTCGGCGGTATGGCGATGGGAAGCTGGCTCTGGGGCGAACTGGCCGACGCCCATGGTGTCACCGGCGCGCTCTTCATCGCGAGCGCCGCCTTGGCCGTAGGCGGCCTGCTCGGCATCCTGCTGCGCCAGCCGGATTTCGAATCCCTCAACCTCGATCCGACGAATACTTTCAGCGAACCACAGCTGCAGCTCGACCTGCGCTCCCGCAGCGGCCCGATCCTGGTCATGGTGGATTACAGCATCGATCAGGAAGACGTGCCGGAATTTCTGGCCGTCATGGCGCAACGGCGCCGGATGAGGATCCGGGATGGCGCAAAACAATGGTCGCTGTTGCGCGACCTGGAAAAGCCGAGCACCTGGACGGAAAGCTATCACCTGCCGACCTGGATAGACTATGTCCGCCATGGCCAGCGCCAGACGCATGCCGACGTCGAGGTCGCCGAGCGCCTCGATGCCCTGCATCGCGGCGATCAGCCGCCAGTCATCCACCATATGATCGAACGGCAGACGGTGCCGAGACGCGATGACATGCCCTTGAAGCCCTATCTCGACGCAACGTGATAGTGCTTACGGCTGGGCGCGGCCACCCACCGGAACTCGTCGCGCAAGGGAAGAAAGGCCCGTCCGTCATGACGCGGCTCGCCAGATTCTTCCTCGTCACCCTCCTGATCATCGGCGGCCTTTTCGGTTATTGGCTCTGGTATGTGACCAGCGCGGGCTCGCAATTTACGTCGCCGGCCATGGATCTCAACAATATGATGCCTGCTCCTCTCAACAGCTGGGGCTGCGATCAGCTGAAAAAGCGTTTCGGCGATCAACGGGCGCCCTTCGGATGTGTCGCATCGGACTATACCAGCTGGAAGTGAGCTCGGGCTGATATCGATGGACGCGGTTTCCCCCGGGAGCCGCGTCCACGTGCGACTTCGCGTGCTCGATGGTTCCCGGCATGGCTGACGTTGCGCCGCCTCCCAGCAGGAAGGGAACAATGATCGGCGAATGTCGTTTGACTTCCATTGTCGATCTGGAACCTGGACGACTGGAGCCCGCATATGAGCCCGCGCGCGCAATGGAAGGGATATCTGAAATTCGGAGAGGTCAGCTGCGCCGTCGCCCTTTACACGGCGGTCTCGACCTCGGAGCGGATTTCTTTCCATACGCTGAACCGGGAAACCGGCAATCGTGTCAGGCGCGAGTTCATCGATAGCCAGACCGAAAAACCTGTGCCGCGTGATGACCAGGTCAAGGGCTATGAGCTCAACAAGGATGATTTCATCGTTCTGGAGCCCGAGGAGGTCGCCGCCGCCGTGCCGGAAAGCGACAAGGTCCTGCACGTAAAGGCTTTTCTGGCGTGCTCGGATATTGACGATGTCTATCTTGACCGGCCCTACTACCTCGCTCCTTCCGCCTCGGCCAGCGAGGAAGCCTTTGCGCTGATCCGTGAGGGCATGCGCAGGAAGAAAGTGGCCGCCATTGCCCAGGCCGTCCTGTTTCGCCGTCTGCGAACGCTCATGATCCGTCCACACGGCAATGGGCTGATCGCCACCACCTTGAACTTCGACTATGAAGTTCGCTCGGCACGGGACGCTTTCGAGGACGTGCCCGACATGAAGATCAAGGGCGAGATGCTCGATCTTGCCAAGCACATCATTACCACGAAGGAAGGCAGCTTTGACGCTGGCGAATTCGACGATCGCTACGAAGCCGCGCTGAAGGAGCTCGTCAAGGCCAAGATCGAAGGCAGGGCGATCCCGCAACGCAAGCCCGCGAAGGTCGCCAAGGTGACCGACCTCATGGAGGCCTTGCGCCAGAGTGCCGGCGCGGATGGCCGCGGTAAGGCAAGTCCGAAACGCGCTTCACAAAAGGCTGGTTCGACGTCTCGCAAGGCGGAGAAATCGCAAGCCGCATCCTCGTCCCGGTCGCAACGCAAGGCGGGCTGACGATGGTATTGGAAACCTATAACCGCAAGCGTGATTTCACGAGAACGACCGAGCCGAAAGGGCTGGCAAACAAGGGAAAGCGGAGAGCTACGGGAGATAGCTTCGTCATCCAGAAACATGATGCGCGCCGGCTCCATTACGATTTCCGCCTTGAACTCGATGGCGTCCTGAAGAGCTGGGCCGTGACCAAGGGGCCGAGCCTCGTGCCGGGCGAGAAGCGGCTCGCCGTGCTGACCGAAGATCATCCCCTGGAATACGGCGATTTCGAAGGCACGATCCCGAAAGGCGAATATGGCGGGGGCACCGTCCTTGTCTGGGACAAGGGCTCCTGGACGCCGCTTGGCGATCCCCACAAGGGTCTGACTAAGGGACATCTCGAATTCGAGCTCCATGGAAAAAAGCTCGGCGGCCGCTGGCACCTGATCCGCATGGCGGGAAAGCCGCGCGAAAAGCGCGAGAACTGGCTGCTGATCAAGGGGGAAGACGATGCGGCTCGCCCGGAAGGGGCACCCGACATTCTCGACGAACGTCCGGAATCGGCGAAAACGGGGCGCGTTATCGCCGAGGTCGAGGGCGAAAAACCGGGCTGGTCCTCGAAGACCGGCAAGATCGATCGCCGGAAGAGCCGGGCGAATGGCGCCACTGAGGAAAAGACGAGCAAAACCCAGCCGGAAGCGGATGCGAAGACTGTCGATCCATCGTCCCTGAAGGGCGCCAGAAAGGCCCCATTGCCAGCCTTCATCGAGCCGGCCCTGGCAACGCTCGTGGCAAAGCCACCCACAGGCGCGCGCTGGCTGCACGAAATCAAGTTCGACGGCTATCGGCTCGAGGTCCGCATGGAGGCCGGGCGCATCAAACTGTTTACCCGCAGCGGGCTCGACTGGACCGGAAAGTTCGGCAAGGAGATCATCGCAGCCTTCAAGGACCTGCCCGTCGGCACGGCGATCATCGATGGCGAACTGGTCGTCGAGCCGGCAGCCGGTGCCTCGGACTTTTCAGCACTTCAGGCCGACCTCAGCGAGGGCCGCAGCGATCGCTTCGTCTTTTATGCCTTCGATCTCCTCTATCTGGATGGCTATGATCTCGCCTTGTGTCCATTGGTCAGCCGCAAGGAATTGCTGCGGACGATCATCTCATCCGAGACCGGCATACTTCGCTTCAGCAGCCATTTTGATGAAAACGGCGACCTGCTGCTGAGCCACGCCTGCCGGCTGAGCCTGGAAGGGATCGTCTCCAAGGTCGCCAACGATCCCTATCGCCCCGGGCGCGGAAAGAGCTGGGTCAAATCGAAATGTTCGTCGCGGCAGGAATTCGTCATCGGCGGCTGGGTACCCTCCACGGCGTCGCGAAACGCGATCGGCTCGCTGGTTCTCGGCGTCTATGAAGACGGCAAGCTCGAACATGTCGGTCGCGTCGGCACGGGCTACACACACGTCGTTGCCGAGCAGCTTTTCAAGACGCTTGGCCGCCTGAAAGCGGAGGAAAATCCCTTTGCAACGAAGCTGACGGCGGAAGAAAATCGCGGTGTCCGCTTCGTGCGGCCCGAACTGGTCGCGGAGGTCGAGTTCCGTGCATGGACGGCCGATGGCCACCTGCGGCACGCCTCCTTCCGTGGCTTGAGAGAGGATAAGAACCCGCTCGAGATCGTCCGGGAAACACCGAGAGCCGCCACCGCAACCTCGGCCGAAAAGCCTGCCCACAGCAGTGTGTCCTTGACGCATGGCGACCGCCTTTACTGGCCGGACGAAGGTGTTACCAAGGCAGGACTTGCGGACTATTACACCGAGGTTTGGCGCTACATGGGCCCCTACGTCGTCGGTCGGCCGCTTGCGCTCGTGCGCTGCCCGAACGGCATTACAGGCCAACATTTCTTTCAGAAGCACGCCTGGAAAGGCATGAACCGGAATATTGCCTTGGCGAAAGATCCGCAGGACGAAGAGCCCTATGTCAGTATCAACGACCTGAACGGCCTGATCGGCCTCGTGCAGGCCGCCGTTCTCGAAATCCATCCCTGGGGATCGATGGTCGGCAATTGGGAAAAGCCTGACACGATCATCATGGACCTCGATCCGGGGCCGGGTGTTGACTGGACCGAGATCATCGCCGCCGCGGAAGAGACGGGCGAGCGCCTGAAACAGGCAGGTCTCGTTCCCTTCATCAAGACATCGGGTGGCAAAGGGCTGCACATCGTCTGCCCGTTGGTCGCCAAGGCCGAATGGCCTGCCGTCAAGGCTTTCACCAAGGGTATCGCCGACGCGATGGCGGCTGACAGCCCGGGGCACTACGTTTCGACCATCACCAAATCGAAACGACACGGCAAGATCCTCATCGACTATCTCAGAAACCAGCGCGGTTCGACGGCGGTTGCGCCCTATTCGACCCGTGCTCGCCCGGGAGCCGCCGTCTCCATGCCGCTCTCCTGGGAGGAGTTGAGTCCCGCCATCGGCCCGGACTACTTCACCGTGCCCAACGTGACGACACGGCTTGCCGCGCTCCGCTCTGATCCCTGGGCCGACTTCAGGGCGGCTGCCGAACCATTGCGTCCGTCGCAAGCAAAAGGAAAACGCGGTTCGTGACCAAGCTCACTATCGCTTCTTTGCACCCTTCTCCTGCGAGAGGCTCTTTCGAAGCGCATCCATGATGGAGACGACGTTGCTCGGTGCCGCTTCTTCCTGCGCCCTCGCCTTGGCCGGACGCTTGCGGCCTTTCTTCTTGGAGGCGATAATCTCGAGCAGCTTTTCCTGTACGGGGTCCGAGACCATGCCAGGATCCCACGACTTCGTCCGCTCCTCTATGAGCTCCTCGACAAGCCCCATCAGCTTGGTGTCCACCGATTTGGACGCGATATCGCCGAAATAATTTCTGTCGTCACGCACCTCGTCGCCAAAGCGCAAGGTCCACAATACGATGCCCTTGTCTCTTGGCTCCAGCATGACGGCGCGTTCGCGGCGATACATGACAAGCCGGGATATGCCGACCATGCGGCTCGCCGCCATTGCGTCGCGGATGACGCAGTAAGCCTCCTCGCCGACGGGATCGTCCGGCGTCAGATAATGCGGCGTATCGAACCATATCCATTCGATGCCGTCGCGCGGCACGAACATCTCGATATCGATCGTCCGAGTACTTTCCAGGGCGACCGCGTCAAGCTCTTCGTCCTCGAGCAGGACGTAGTCATCCTCGCCGCGCTCATATCCCTTGACCTCATCGTCCTCATCGACCGCCGTGCCGGTGACGGAATCCACATATCGGCTGACGATCCGATTGCCTGTCTTCCTGTTGAGCGTATGGAAGCGAACCTTCTCATTGTCGCTGGTTGCAGGCGTCATGGCGACGGGGCAGGTCACGAGCGACAGCTTGAGGTAGCCCTTCCAGAATGATCGCGGAGCCATGAATTTTTCCTCCAATAGGAGAAGGAGGAACGGTCTTCGCCTTGCATGGTTCCGCTCAGCCGGTCAATGCATGCCGCCGCCATCTCCCTTGAGATCGACATTGCTGAGGATCAATGCAAGCGGAATGGCACAAAGCACGATCAGCATCAGCACATGGAACACATCGATATAGGCGAGATAGCTCGCCTGGGTCTGCACCTGCTGTCCGATCCAGGCGGTCGCCTGCGCCTTCGCATCCGCCATCGTCGCGCCCTTCTCGGCAAAATAGCGCGACATGGTCTGCAGCGTCTCCTGATAGGCCGGCGAGGACGGCACCACATGCTCCACAAGGCGGCTCTGATGCCACTGCTCGCGATGGGCCAGGACGTTCGACGCGACGCATACGCCGATCGAACCGCCAATGTTGCGGGCCGCATTGATCATGGCGGACGCCTGGTTGGTCTGCTCCGGCTTGAGGCCGTAATAGGAAGCCGAGGTGATCGGGATGAAGATCAGCGGCAGGCCGAGACCGATATAGAGGCGCGACCAGACGAAGAAACCGAAGTTCAGGCCGGGATAGAGCCGCGTCAATTGCCACATGGACACCGCAATGATCGCAGCGCCGATGGCAATCAGATATTTCGGCTGAACAAGCGAATTCACGCGCCCCGCAACGAACATCATGACCATGGTGACAAGCCCGCCCGGCGACAGGGCGAGCCCCGCCCAGGTCGCCGTATATCCATAGTTCTGCTGCACGACTTCGGGAATGAACTGCGTCGTCGCGATCAGGATGGCACCGGTTGCCATCATGACGATAAAGCAGGACCCGAACTGCCGGGTGCCAAGCAACCATCCGTCGATGATCGGGTTGGCCTTCGTTAGAACCCATGGGATCGCAAGCAGAAATGCGAGAACGCATATGGCGGTCATCGCGATGATGAAGCCCGAGCCGAACCAGTCATCGGTCTGGCCTCGATCCAGCACGAGTTCCAGTGAGCCGAGAAAGGTCGCCACCAGCAGAAAGCCGACGAGATCGAAGCGGACTCCTTTTCGGCGAAACTCCTCGCGCATGCGCTTCGTCTGAGGCGTTTCCTTCAACAGCACGTAGACCAGGCCAAAGGCGAAGACGCCGACGGGGCCGTTGATAAGAAAACACCAGTGCCAGGAAAGATTGTCGGAGAGATAGCCGCCCAATGTCGGCCCGATGACGGGCGCCACGACGACTGCCACGCCGAAAAGAGCGAAGGCCTGCCCGCGCTTTGCCGGCGGAAAGGCATCCGCTAGAATCGCCTGCGAGGTCGGCACCATGCCGCCGCCGGCAAAGCCCTGGATCATCCGGAACACCAGCAATGTTTCCAGATTCCAGGATAGGCCGCACAGGACGGAAGCGATCGTGAAGGTCGCCAGGCACAGGAGGTAGAACCTGCGACGTCCGAACCGCTCGGCGAAATAACTGCTGGCAACAAGCACGATCGCGTTCGAGACGAGATAGGTCGTGACCACCCAGGAGGCCTGGTCGGAACTGACGGCGAGACCGCCTGAAATATAACGCAAGGCGACATTGGCAATCGTCGTGTCGAGCACTTCCATGAAGGTCGCAAGCGACACCACGATGGCAATCAGCCAGGGATTCGTGACATGTGCGGAAGACGCCCCTGCGCCGCCGGCCGTTGCGCTTGCGCCGCTCATCTCAGCTCCTCGGGCGCACCGTCACCGTCGGCACCACGGACATGCCGGGGCCGATGGCGACATCTGCGGGCCACTTGTCGACGATGATTTTGACCGGCACGCGCTGCGTGACCTTGACGTAGTTGCCGGTCGCATTCTCGGCCGGCAATAGCGAGAAGGCCGTTCCGGAGCCTGGCTGCACGGATGCGACCTTGCCGCGGAGCGTATGATCCGGATAGGCGTCGATCGTGAGCTCCACAGGCTGCCCCGGCCGCATATCCGTCAGCTGCGTCTCCTTGAAGTTAGCCGTAATCCAGATTTCGTCGGGAACGAATGTCGAGATCGCCTGCCCCGCATCGATATATTGACCTTTTGAGCCGGTGAGGCGGACAACGCGACCCGGCTGGGCTGCGGTGATCGTCGTATAGCTCAGGTTCTGCTGTGCCTCTTCCGCCTGCGCTTGCGCCTGTTTCAGACTGGCGAGCGCGCTGGATTGCTGCGCTTCCGAAACGGTCTTGTTTTTCAACGCGGAGATCACATTCGCCTGCATCTGCGCAAGGCTTGCCTGATCCTGCTGCAGGGTCGACGCCGCCTGTTGGACGGCCTGCACGCTGCCGGAACCCGTCTTGACCAATTGCTGCTGGCGAGCAGATTCCTGCTGAGCATATTGGAGGGCGGCGGCAGCGGAATTCTGCTGCGCTCTGGCAACATCGACGGAAGCATTGGCCGCTTCGATCTGCGCGCCGGCGCTATCGACGGAGGCCTTGGCCACCTCGACCTGGCCATTGGCCTGGTCGAGCGCGATTTGATAGTCGCGTGGCTCGATCCGCAAAATGATATCTCCGGCCCCGACGTGTTGGTTGTCGGTCACGGGAACGTCCGCGACATAACCGGAAACCTTGGCGGCCACGGAAAAGCTGCGCGCGCCGACGAAGGCGTCATCCGTCGACTCGTAGGGATAGAAATAGATCTTCCAGCCGAACCACGCGCCGACCATCAGAGCCACCAGCACCAAGATGCCGGAGAGTATCCAGAAGGGATGGCGGCGGACGAATGAAGGCCGTTTTCCCTCCGAGACGTCGTTTCGACGATCCGCGTCGTCGGCGGGCTGCTGTTTCGGCCGATCCGGCTTGGTTTCCATGATATTGGGTTGATTGTCAGCCATGACATGACCTTTGCTTGTTGTCGTGCGGGGTTCAGCTCCCGGTCAATCGGTTGAAACGATGGTCAATGCCGCAGAAAGCGCCGGATCTTTTTCAGATCCCGAACGAAGGCGAGCCGGCTCTTTTCCTTTTCATCCTGCTCCCTGATCCGCAAAAGTGCGGAAGGGTGAATGGTCACGAGAACATCGGGCTTCCCCGAGGAATGCAGGATGTGGCCACGGTCGCGCATGACCTTGACCTTCGAACCGAGCAGCGAGGAGACCGCTGTGGCGCCGAGTGCGACGACCAGTTTGGGTTTCAGAAGCTCGAGTTCAGCCCCGAGCCACCAGGCGCAACGCTGCACCTCTCCGGCATTGGGCCTTGCATGCAGGCGCTTCTTGCCGCGCATCTGGTATTTGAAATGCTTGACGGCGTTGGTGACATAGCAGCGATCCCGATCCACGCCCGCCTCTTCGAGACATTGATCGAGAAGCCGGCCCGCCGGCCCGACGAAGGGTCGCGCGGCCAGATCCTCCTTGTCGCCGGGCTGTTCGCCGACAAGCACGATATCGGCCGTATCGGGACCTTCGCCGAAGACGAGATGGGTGGCATTGCGATAGAGATCGCATCGGGTGCACGAGCGAGCATCGTCGCGCAGCTCACCAAGGGTTTCTGCGTCCGCATGTTCATATGCCAGCGAAGGACCTGTACCGGCCAAGGGAAATCTATCGAGCATTGGGGGCTCGCAATGGTTCCAGACTCTACGACGATCAACTAATCGCCGTTCTCTTTGTTCCATGCTCGGATGTCCTCGGTATGGGAACCCACTTCTCCGCTGCTCGTTAGGATGATGAAACCGTAGGAACGGAGGAACTCGTCATGAACGGCGACAGCCAAATAGGCTCCTTTGCGCTGAGCGCATTCTTCAACGACGAATATGATGCCGAGGCAGCAGCCCAGGCACTCATGGATGCCGGCATACCCAAGGATGCAATCACCATGACACCGGGCAATCGACCGGATACATCGCCGATCGATCACATGGGCTTTCTCGACGCGCTGACCGGAATCTTCTTTCACGAGGAACAGCGTTCCGCCTATGCGGCAGCTCTCGAACAAGGCGGAACGCTGGTGACCGTGCAGGAAATGAACGAGGCACAGCACAATATCGCGCTGCCGATCCTGGCCGAGAAAGGTCAGATCGACCTTAACGAACGGGAAGGCGACAGGTGATCCATTCGCCTTGCCGTGCGGGACCAACAGGTCACCGCTACGGTTCAGGCCACCTATGGGCTATCAACCCGACGGGCGGCCTGGCAGATGCTCATCGCTTGGGATCTTCTGCGCGTCCATGAACCCGTGCGCCCACTTGTCGCGGCGGTGGTCGCCTTCCGGAAAAGGGTTATTGTCGCCGGTCGCGCCTTTCTGGAAGGCCTTCCTGCCGAGCTCATAAGCGTCAGTTTCGGAAATCGTGTCGTCGTTTCTCATGGCCGATATCCGCCCGTTCTCATCAAACGCGCATCAAGACAGGCCATCACGAAGGCTGGTCTGGATGCCTCGACCGGAATCCGGTGTGAAACGGCTGCGACGCAGCGCTCCCTTGCATGGGCGTAGGAGGAGCCTCTTTCGCACGGCCATCGCCGCGACAGGAAATGGATTGCATCGTCCGGCCCCCGGACTGTCTGGCAGCCTTGATCTCCGACAGCAAGGCGGACAGGCGCGTTCCAAAGAATTTTAAATTCGACATCAATGACTTCGTGCATGCGATCCTCCCATTTGTGGAGGCCCCTTTCCCATTTGACGAACCACGGGCGCGACCATTTGTTCCCGAAGCCCATACCTATCCGGCATGCTTGCACGAGATTCTTTTGCTGTTGATTTGGAAACTTTTATCGCTCTTGAATGTTCGGGATGCTAGGTCCCTCAGGCGAATGCCCTGCCTTTGTCTCGCCTTGCGGTTTACTTTCAGTTCACGCAAAACCATCTATAAGCGATTAACTCAGTCTGGATTGACGGATGGACAATTCGACGCCCCCTTATAGCCAAATGTTCCGGGGCAAACGGCTTTTGATCGTGGAGGACTGCTATTTCCTCGCCGATGACGCGCGGCAAAAACTGCAGGAGCTCGGCGCGATCATAGTCGGACCGGTCGATGATATCGAACACGCAGTCGGACTGATTGAGGCAGGCAACGCGGATGCGGCAATCCTGGATTTGCATCTCGCCACCGAGCGCGCCTTTTCTCTCGTTGAGCGGCTTGAAGGGCAGAGGCTTCCCTATGTCTTCGCCCTCAGTCGAGAGCCCTCCGGCGCGATGGCGGATTTTACCGGCTTTGTGCTGTGCGAAAAATCGGTTGCCATGGAACACATCGCCAAGGCTTTATTCGGCAACCGAAAACGAGACATCTAGCGCCTTTCTTCGTCAAGCCGGGCGGCCAATTGCTGCCGTGCGCGATTGATCCTGCTTTTCACCGTACCGATCGCGCAGCCGAATTTTTCCGCCGCTGCATCATACGAGCGGCCTTCTATAACGACATATTCAAGCACCGCCCGGTAAGGCTCGGGCAGGAGATTGCAAGCCTCCTCGAGTTCCCTTGCCCGGATAGTCCATTCCTGCGACGGCAAGGCGATGCCATCACCGGAAACACATTTCTTGCTGCCCGGAGCCTCGCGCTTGGCAATGCGGAACTTCGTGCAAAACGTATTGCGCATGATCGTGAACAGCCACGATTTCAGTCGGGTGCCACGGTCGAACTGATTGAGGTTGGCCAATGCCTTCGCCAAGGTCTCCTGAACCAGATCGTCGGCATCGTTGGTATTTCTGTGAAAGGTCCGCGCAAAGGCGCGAAGGGCTGGAATAAGTTCGACTATTTCGGTTTGCAGACCGGTTGTTCGAGACAGGTCGGTCACAACTTTCCTCCTTGGCAGGTTCCAATGAGAGCGACCTCGCGCCCGCATTGCATACAGCGTCCGATCTCGCTCAACGCCAGCCGTGCCCAATGAAAACCGGCATCCATGCTGGCGCCGGGCCCAATCGCCACTGATCTTGATTTGAACAATCTTTGCTGTTCGCTGTACGTCGCGATGCGTATTCGGGATGCTTTGGATTGCCTCTCGGGCGACGCCGTTTGCATCTTGCTGGAAAACGGTTGTATTCCGAGCTTGTTCCATCCAATTCCAAAAAATCGCTAGATGCCGCTGGGGAGGGATCGGAATAGAAGCGGGCTGATGCGAAATTCGATTATCGCTCGATTGTCCCGTTGCGGCGAATCTTTCGCTGGAGAAGCATGATGCCATAGAGCAAGGCTTCCGCGGTCGGCGGACAGCCCGGCACGTAAATATCGATGGGAACGATCCGGTCGCAACCGCGCACGACCGAGTAGGAATAGTGATAGTAGCCGCCGCCATTGGCGCAGGAGCCCATCGAAATGACATAGCGCGGCTCGGGCATCTGGTCGTAGACCTTGCGCAGCGCCGGCGCCATCTTGTTGCAAAGCGTGCCCGCGACAATCATTAGATCCGACTGCCTTGGGCTGGCCCTTGGCGCGGCGCCTATGCGTTCGACGTCATAGCGCGGCATCGACATCTGCATCATTTCGATCGCGCAGCAGGCGAGCCCGAACGTCATCCACATCAGCGATCCCGTGCGCGCCCAGGTGATGAGCTCGTCCGTGCTGGTGACAAGAAAACCCTTGTCGGCAAGCTCGCTATTGATCGTTCCCAGGAATGGATCGCCGCCTGGAGCCTCGCCGGGATGTTGAAAGTCGCTGATCACAGGACGGTCTTTGAAGGAAGACATGGTCCGTTCTCCATGGAAAAGACCCCCCAACTCCCGCAACGCCGGCTTGTTCCGTGCATGGCCTTCTTCGAAGGCATGATCCCGCCATGGGCAAAAATCCAACAAACCTGGAAACAACCACTCTGCTGTTGAGTTTGAAGGCGAAAAAGAGAAGAGAGGAATGATCCCATGTTGATGAAAATCATCGCAGTCAGCGCCTTGTCGATCGGTATGGCCACGGCTGCGGCCGGATGAAATGTGATTGCCGGCGAAGCAGCAATAGAGGAGCAGATCCCATGAAAAGCCTAGACACTATGAAAAACCCAGACTCCAAAAAAAACGGCGCTCAGGAACTTGCGAAGGAATATCTGCGGCTCGGCGGACGCAGGCTTCTGGTCATGGATGACAATATTCTGTCGACCAACAGCTGGGACGCGGACCCTCCGGAAGCCGAGACCTTCTGGAAACGGGAGATCGAGATACTCGAGCCAAGGCAACGCAACGAAGTCATGTCGTTCCTTCCTTCCATCAATGCCACCTAGCGGGAAGTTCATCGGCTTTGCCGCAGTCGCCATGAAGCAATCCGATTCAGACATGGCCATGAATAGATGACAAAGACAGGCGCGATCCGTATCGGTATTTCTGGCTGGACCTATGCCCCGTGGCGCGGCGTTTTCTACCCGAAGGGCACGACGCAGAAGCGCGAGCTGGCCTATGCCTCCCGGCAGTTTCCCTCCATCGAAATCAACGGAACATTCTATGGGTTGCAACGTCCCGAGGCCTTTGCGAAATGGCGGGACGAGACGCCGGACGACTTCGTCTTCGCCGTCAAGGGCTCGCGCTACATAACTCACATGCGCAAGCTGCGCGATGTCGAGACACCGCTTGCCAATTTCATGGCTTCGGGCCTGCTGCGCCTCGGATCGAAGCTTGGCCCGATCCTCTGGCAGTTTCCACCGCGGCTGCGGTTCGACCCAGAGCTCTTTTCCGCCTTCATGGCAATGCTGCCGAAGGACACCCATGCCGCGGCCAGACTTGCCAGAGGGCGCGATGCATGGATGGAAGGCCGCGACTGGCTGGAGACGGACGAAAACAGGCCACTGCGCCATGCATTCGAGATCCGCAACGAGAGTTTTGCGCAGGCCGATTTCATCAAGCTGCTGAGGAAGCACAAGATGGCACTCGTCTGCGCCGACACGGTCGAATGGCCGTTACTCATGGATCTCACGGCAGACTTTGTCTATTGCCGCCTCCATGGCTCGAAAGAGCTCTATGTCAGTGGCTACGACGACAAGGCCCTGAATATATGGGCAAAACGGATCAGCGCCTGGGCGCACGGCCGCGAGCCCGCCGACGCCAATCGCGTATTGAAGCCGCTGAAATCGTCCGCGATGGGCCGCGACGTCTATGTCTATTTCGACAATGACGTGAAAGTCAGGGCACCGGTCGATGCCCGGCGGCTGGCAGAGCGGCTCGGGCTTGCCTCACCCGCCGAGGCCGCGTCGTCCCCTGCTCGCAAGCGGCCGCGCAAGGTCGAGATCACGGAAGAGGCCCGCCAGCATTGGCCGGGCCGATGAGGTTCTCTTCACTATACGATAAAGGCGCCGGCTCGGTTCAGATCACTCCAGTCGGCCCCATGCGGGATCCCACTGCAAGCCGCCAAGCTTCGGGTGTGACGGTCATCGATCTTGTGAAGGCGCCGACAAAATCGGGGACTGCCGAATATCCGCAGGCTGCCGCAATGTCCGCAAGCGAGAGCTCCCCATTCCGAAGCAACAGACAAGCGCGCTCCAGACGTGCTTGTCGAAGCCATTCGTTGGGTGTCATCCCTGTCGTTTCACGGAAGGCGCGGATGAACGCAAATCTTGGCAGATCGCACAGGAGAGCAATCTCGCTGATTGAAACCTCAGTCGCAATTCGGCTTCTCAAAAGCTCTTTTGCAAGATGCTCCTGCTTCTTAGAAAGAGCCAATCGACGATCTGGTGTCCGAAGCCGTCCGTTCCCGTAGGTGTGAGCCAGGTGAACGCCAATCGCCGTGGAGATCTGGTCCACAAAGAGGCGATTGCTCTGTTGCCTTGCCCCACATCCAAGCAAAGTGCGCAACAATCCGGCTAACAGCACATCCGGGCGCGCGGTCGTAGTTGCGAGGGCAGACACGTCCCCCAAGTCTGACTCTGCGGCGATCTCCTCAAGATCAGAGCCCGAAATTTCCGCCAGAATAAAATCAAACGAGCCGCTCAAATCGGCTTTGTAGGACTCGCGCAGATCACGAACATAGATGTGATCCTCTCCAAAATCGTGAACGGTCGCGCGCTGCCCGTCAAAAATCCGCCTGCGATGCCCGCGCTGGACCGAAAGACCAATGAGATATCCGTCAGCACCCGCAGGAGTGGTGACCCTTCCTGGTGCCGTTTTCGATGCCTTTCTGAAAAAGGTCATGTTACCGGCGAAAAGCTGCCAGTCCTCATCGAGCCCTTCCACCGTACATCCGAAGGAATCCTTCTTATGCCGGACCTCGACACCAAGACCTTCCATCGCCATCGGCAGTGCCTCTCGGTTTCGACGAAACTCGGTAGAGCCCGCCCCATATTGTTCAGTTAGGTATAACTTGGTGCCTGCGTCAAATCTATACGTCGCGTCATATGCCGCCGCTCCGGAACCCTCCCGATGCTTACCGCGAAGTCGACATTATCGCACTCGACGCCAGTACCAGAGACCATGGATCGATTTTGGTAATTGCATCGATTTTTTGCAGAGATTCACTCAGTGAGTTTTCGTGTTCCGCCAAGCTGCGGGCGTGGAGCCTGTCTCACGCGCAAACACTTTTGTAAAATGGCTTTGATCGGTGAATCCGCATTCTTCCGCAATATCCTTGAGCGAGCACGCAGACGTCGGTAGAAGATCTTTGGCGTGATCGATCCGGATCTTCATAAGCCATTGATAGGGCGTTATCCCAGTTGCCCTACGGAATTCCCGAATGAAATGATTGGGCGATAGCCCGGCTACCGATGAAATCTCGGCTACGCTCAGTTCGCGCCCGAGATTTTCAATCATACATTCTTTCGCTGCCTTCTCCTGCCCCACCGATAAGGAGCTGGGCGAAACGCCGTTACGCATTAACCTGTCGCAATAGTCATGAAGCAAGTGAGCACAGATTGCGAGCGCCATGGACTTCAGGAGCGCTGGCAGGAAGAGCCTGCTTGCATCGAATAACGGCACGAGAGCCGTTGCCAAATTTGATAGAACCTCGTCGGGATGTCGTCTCTTGCAAATGAGCTTGCTATTTCTTGTGAAAGTCGAAATCTTCGCCACCTCCAGAAGAAGCGCCTTGGGCAGGACGAGTGCAAGAGCGTGGAGATCGCTATGCAATTCAAAGGCCGCGCCGTCGAAAAGATCAATGAGACATATTAATCCCCGTCGATAGGAATTGACGGCAGTGCGGGTGCCGTATGTGCCGATGTCGGCGTGAAGCGTATCTTCGAGGTATATCATAAGGAGATAGGCATCCGAGGCCGGAATCCTTACCTCCTCACGCTGCCCTTCACCCAGTGCTTTTGTTAGCTTCGCCGCACAAAAGACAGCCGATTCCACCGGCACCACTTCCAGAGCCACAGCGTCCGGGACGCCGAAATAACTCCCCATGCTCGCTCCACTGAAATGTTCAGAGCTCAACAGTCTCTCCCGTCCAAGTCTTTGGCAAATCAGCCAAGATTCCCTCCCCTAGCTAGAACATACTAGAACGGATGTATTCGACAACCGCCAATAACAACAACATCCGCCGTCCGGAAGCCTTAGGTTCACCTGCTCGCACGACACAATCGCAAAGCCGAGATTGGAGAACTGAAAAGAGGCTTCGGAAAAGGTCCGTGAGAGTGCAGTCAACAAGCGAGCCTTCGAACTGGGCGTCAAAAAGGCAATCAGTTTTGAACGAAAGGCTCGTCCTTTGATGCATAGCTCCGTCTTGTAAATTCCACCTATGGTGCGGCTGAAATCGCTGTGATAGCGTCCGGATAATTCAAAAAAACCTCAGTTCTTGCAACGGAGTTAGACGGATGCCAATCTTGACGGTCCGCGACGACACGTGTCTTTATTACAAGGACTGGGGCAGCGGTCCGGTGGTTTTTTTCAGCACGCACAAGGACAGGCTGAAACAAGACCTGTTTGGTTTCTTGCGGCAATGAGTATCGACGCGTTATGCGGCTTGACCGGCGACGACAGCCTCTTCCATTTCATGCCGATTGGCATCATTCGCCTCGCGGCGAAAGACGCGTGGAAAATCATCGCGAACCTTCGTTCGCCCGAGAAAGGCCATGGTGCGTTCGAACTCAGCCAGGACGTCAGTTGCGCGCTCGGCAACGCTTGCCTCATAGCGGAAGCCAATCCCAGCGCCTGCGCTTTGCTTCAGGTCAAAGATCCGGCGACGATCGTGATGCAGCCGATCGCATCGGTTCTCCCGGAAGATACGCTAAAACACTTTACGGAAGGTCTCCATCAACTCTTTCGAGGTCGAACCGCGATAGCCTATGACGGCAGTCTGACGGTCGTCGATGGAGGCAAACATCAGGTCGCTTTCAATCTGTGGCAGGTCGAGCGGGACATCGCGCCAAACGACATCTATCTCAGCTTCTCGAGCCTTCGTCAGAGGATATCGCTCGAGCAGACAAAGGATGGCCTGCAAAGCGACCTGGCGCGCTCGGCACGCATCTCGCTGCTGGGAGAGATGACCGCATCGATCGCGCACGAGGTCAATCAGCCGCTCGGAACCATCGTCGCGAGCGCCGAGGCCGGCTTGCGGTGGCTGTCCAGGGATGAGCCTGATATCAGCGAGGCCAAACTCCTGCTCGAGCGCATCGCCAAGAACAGCAAGCGCGCAGCCGACGTCATCACAACGATGCGGGCCATGGCCAGCAACAAGAAATCGGAGCATCTTCCGACCAACATCAATTCAGTCATAGAAGAAGCGGTCCTTCTTCTGCGCTCCGATTTCGCCAAGCGTCAGGTCACCCTGCGCCTCGATCTTTCGCCCATGCTTCCGCTGGTGAAGGCTGACAAGACGCAGATCCTGCAGGTGATTGTCAATCTCGCCCTCAACGCCGCGCAAGCTATGTCGGATGGACAAGCCTGGAACAGAACCTTGTGCATTCGCACCCGGCAAAGCGACACCGATGTCATGGTGGACGTCGAAGACAGCGGACCGGGGATCGATCCCCATGCTCGTGAGCGGCTTTTCGAGAGCTTTTTTTCGACCAAGGAAACCGGCATCGGCATGGGTCTTGTCATTTGCCGTTCGATCATAGAAGCGCATGGCAGCCGGATCGAGCTCCAGTCGACGCCCCACCTGGGGGCACGTTTCAGCTTCGGCCTTCCCGTGGAGCAGACGCATGTCAATGGATAGGACGCGCAGGCGGCATTGCCGAAAGACCGTCCTGCGTCTCAACTTGGTTTGGATATGAATACGACACCAATTGTGCATGTCATCGATGACGACCACGACTTGCGTATTTCGCTCGACAGCTTGCTTCGATCGGTCGGACTGAAAACCGTGCTGCACGAAACGGTTCCGAATTTCTCGGTTTTCACGGGATCAAATGGTCCGTGCTGCGCGCTCGTGGACGTCCGTCTTCCGGGCTTCAGCGGTCTCGATTTCCAGGATCAGCTTTTGAAAAGCGAGAAATCCGTCCCTTTGATCTTCATGACCGGTTTTGGAGATATCCCGATGACGGTCCGAGCCATGAAGGCCGGTGCCATCGATTTCCTTCCAAAGCCCTTCCGAGACCAGGATATGCTGGACGCTGTGTCACGAGCACTGGAAATTGACCGGCAGCGGCAGTCAAAGGATTCCGAGGTCTCATCACTGCGGACTCGCTATCAGGAGCTCAGCTCGCGCGAGAAGGAAGTGATGGCGCTGGTGGCGACAGGGCTGATGAACAAGCAGATCGCCGGGCGACTGTCGCTGAGCGAGGTTACGGTCAAGATCCATCGCGGTTCGGCGATGCGCAAGATGGATGCTCGAACGCTGGCCGACCTCATCAAGATGGCCGAAAGGCTGAACGAAGCCTGATCTGCCTCATTCCGTTATCACGCCGATTTCCTTCAGACTTGATGCGAGCTCTTCGAAACCGAACGGCTTGGTGACGAAACCGCAAGCGCCGGAACCATAGGCTTTTTCCTCCAGCTCCAGGGCGCCGCACCCAGTCATGAGGATGACCGGCAGCTCCTTGGCCTTGCCTCGGAGGATGTCGATAAGTTCCAGGCCATCGACTTTCGGCATGTCGATGTCGCTGATGACGCAGGCGAAGTCCAGGAGGTTCGCCCGATTGATCAACAATTCGGCGGAACTGAAACATTCCACCGTACACCCGAGTGAGCGAACGAGGCTGCCAAGCGCCGCCAAGAACTCGGCGTCGTCATCGACAATCCCTATAAGCGCGGTGGGCGGCATCTCAGCTTCCCTCATATGCATCGATCTTAGATGCCTCTCGGCCAAGCATAGTGAGATATTCACGCCCTTCAATCGTGCGCAGCGCGTTCCTAACTTCTTTCGCTTCTGAGGTGATCCGGACGCGAAGTGAAGGTTTCCCAATTTGTCCATTCGTCCTCGCGCAAGATCTGCGTCAGAGCAGCGCCGTGACGGCATCATTCGGTCATGCGGCGGCTCGGCTTTCCGGGCTTGCCATGTATCGCCGCCAGGCGCTCGGCGTCGTCCCAGTCACACGACGGAAAATTCGCGACAGATGAGCTTGGTCAGCCAGCCCGCAATCAAGCGCAATCTCGCAGAGGGGGGCGTCGCTGTTCAGCATGCGATATTTCGCGAACTCCACCCGACGTTCAACGACATAGTTGTGCGGCGAGATACCGAAGGTTACCTTGAACGCAGCCGAGAAGTAGCTCGTGCTGAGCTTAACAACCTGGGCAAGCTCATCGAGAGCGATCGAATGCGAAATGCGGTCCTCGATGTAGTTCTTCACGCGATTGATTTGCCAGGGAGCCAGGCCGCCAGCGGGATTGCGCTGGCGTTCCGCAGGCTCGACCGGAATTGCAAAAGGCTTCAACAGGCTCGAAGCCTGCTTCATGAGATCGATGGCGATCGTCTCGTCCTTTTCGACGCAGCGGATCGCGCAAAGAAGAAGGGAGGACACCTCCTCTGCGGTTTCCGTCGCGACATTCTTGAAAGTGATGGGAGAAGCGTTGTGGGCGAAAACGGCGGCAGTAGCGGACATCGTCTATCTCCAATGTGACCCTATAAACTTTCGATAGGGTCATCTTGGAACGGATGCTCTGATCACGAAATTGTACACTGATCCGGTTCCGGCACACGTACGTCCTAGGGGATCATACTAAGGTATTATCTCGGCGCGAAGCGGATACAGCAGCGCTCGGCAGGACGCCTCCTGGAACATTACGGTCCTGCGTAAGATTCTCGTGGATCCGGAAGACAAGCCGAGCTTTAGCCAAAAAGGGGCTCGACTGAAACCAGCCGCTGCGGACATAAAGATGGGGCGTCGTGAGCCCACGATATGCCGCCTCATTTCAAGGAACTCCGCGCAGATGAACGCGATCACTTTGCGCCTGCCAGAGCAGCGTCGTAATTGGCGGGAATCCAGAAGAAATGCCCGTCCTTTGCCTTCACATGCCCGAGACCGGGAAAGGAGATATGGGCCGCTCCGATCCAGTAGCCCTTCTGTGCGGCGTCGGCGAAGATGGCGAGCCGTTCGCTTTCCGCCATTTCGGCATCGCTATCATAGGCGACCGTCACCGCGGGGTCGGGGAATTGCACGGCGCCGACATGCACGACATCGCCCCATAACAGTAACTTGGCACCGCCGCTCTCGACTTCGAAGAAGCTATGACCAGGCGTGTGGCCGGGGCTGGCGATTGGCTTGATGCCTGGGGAAAGTTCCTCGCCATAGGTGAACGGCTTGAAACGCCCGGCGTCGATATAGGGCCTCAGAGACGCCTTGTCGCCTTCGAACATCGATTTCAGGAGCTCCGGAGCTGCCGTTTCATTAACGTCCTTCAGCCAATAGTCGGCATCGGCCTGGCTCACTCTGACGATGGCGTTCGGAAAAGCGATCTTGCCGTTCGGTGCCACGCCGCCGACGTGATCCGCATGCAGATGGGTCAGATAGATCTCATCGACCTGCTCGGGCGCATAACCAGCCGCCCGAAGACTGTCGATAAGGTGGCCGCAGCAATCGCCGTAAAGGCTGCCAGCGCCGCTGTCGATCAGGATAAGCTTCGATCCGGTGTTGACCAGGAAGGCATTGATCGATCCTGCGACCGGAGCCGCGAGATTGTTTTCCGCGAGCAGTGCATCGACCTCGCCTGGGGAGGACAGATCGAGCGGCACGTTCTGCCCGCCGGTCGACGATGTCTTGGTGAGGACCTTGTGGACCGAGAACGTATGCGTGCCATCGGACAGCGCGGTGATTTCGAAATTGCCGAGCGTCATGCGGTAAAAGCCGGGGGCTTGCGTGCCGACCTTGGGAGCGGCGGCCAGCGCGGAATCAGCCAATAGCGTGACGGAAAGGATTGAGCAGAAGACGAGCAAGCCGAGGTTTAGCCTCAGGCCTGCGACCCTCCATTTCCGCCCGAAAGACCCGGCGAGGAAATCTCGGTAGTTCATAAATTTCTCCTGATTTTGACGGGATATACCGTTTCATCGCGCTGCGCATTGCCGCTCAGCGTCGCAATCGGTTCGGAACGGATATATATATATGGAGCGCGACAGCAGCGGAGTTGGCAAACCGGCTTGCCGGGCGTCGGCAGGCGCTGGAATGCGCCCTACTTCCGGTGCTATTCGTTAGCGACATCGACCTCGGGACGATCTGTTCCCGATGCCACGAGCCGTCCTCGGATTGGAAAAGGATCTCCGCATCGTGGCCCTCGAGCTGCTGGCGGCGAGCTGCGCGATGGGCTGCGGCACGTGCCGCCGCGTGGCTTGGGTAGGGCTCCGACCAGACATCGTTCAGTCGATAAGCCCAGCCACCGTCATGCTGGCCAATGTGATATGTCAGGTGCATCGATGCGCTTCCTTTTTCATGGTCATCCTCTTTTCCCGAGGATCAGTCTGGCCGGAAGCGGGGGCAGTTGCGACGAGCTCTTGTCGAACGACCCACATGCCTCCGGTGTTCTGACGCCGTTGTAGGGGAAAGCCGGTCTGTCCGTATTGTCGGTTTCTCCGCTCCGTGGACGTTTCACCTGCCGATCTCGCCAAATGGAGCGGTGGTATGCAAAGGCGTTACCACGACCAGGCGACCGTATGATTGCGGCTGTTGGCTGAGCTGGTTACGAGGATAAGCCGAGGGAGCCGTCGCGATAAGGCCGATCGCGATGCCATCAACCCATCCTAAAGGGCAGACGCGCCCAGCCGCCGCCCATAATCAGCGATGGACTTTCCGACAGGCAGCCGTTCCTGTTCATAACGGGCGAGCGCCTCGGAGAGGTCCTCAGACGCCAGCAACGCTTCTCTCAGCGCGAGCGTATCGCCGGCAGCCTTCGAGACACCCATCGCCGTGTGTGGCCGAACGACAAAGGCAGCATCGCCGATCAAGGCCGTATGCGCGGATACGATTTTTGCCGCTTCAAAGTCGAAGATCCCCTGGATGGAAGCCTGGGGTTCGGCTTCGATCGCCTTAACGAATGGGGGCGGCAGCATCGCGACGGCATCCGCGCGGAGCCTCTGCAGCCGCTCCTGCGACAATGCGCCCCGCGGCAGGGAATAGTCGAATGACCGGCCATCGGCGGCGGTGAACAGTGTCTGCAATTCGCCCGCGGCAGCGGGACGATACCAGACCCAATTATACCGGCGCTCGCCGGGGCCGGTTTCGCCGTTCGGACCGGGAACGAGATAGCCGAGGACATGAATCCCGCTCGTCACGTAAAAGGCGAAGCGATCCAGCAGGATCGCTGCTTCCTGCGGCAACGCCGTCTCCGGAATAAGACCGCGCCAGGCCACGTAACCGGCGAAGCGGTTCGACGCATCCGCGTTGAGCAGAGGGCGAACGACCGAGCCGAGGCCGTCCGCGCCGATGACAAGATCGGCGTCTTCTCGTCGGCCATCGGCGAACAGGAGCTGAGCACCTTCGGAGCCTTCGACCACTCCGACAACGGGTTGCCCGATCAGATAGCTTTCGGCCACCATATGGGACGCGACGGTCGAATAGAGAAAGTCCCAGGAGATCTGCATCTGCGGCGTCCGCAATGTCTCCGCGACGCCTCCATCCCGGTTGAAGTAGATCCGCTCCTTGGCGACCACACCGACGCGGGCGACATGCTCGCAACCGACGGCGCGCAGCATCCTGAAGAGATCATGCTGTCCGACAAGGCCCGCTCCCCGTCCGGCCAGGCCGGACGAAGAGCGTTCGTAGATTTTTACATCATGGCCGTCGCGCTGGAGGAGGATGCCAGCAAAGAGACCTGCAAGCGATCCTCCGACGATCCGAATACGCAGCCGCTTCATGGCAATCTCCTATCGCGCGCTGGCAGCCGTGGTCGAACGGGCACGATGTTCGACCGCACGAATGGCCAAGGCGACCGCCGCAAGTAGGGCGCCGAGGGCACTGACGCCGATCCAGCCGCCATACTCCCAGGCCGCAGTCGCCAGCGCCGCGCCGATCGCACCACCGAGGAACATTGAGGTCATGAAGATGGTATTCAGTCGGCTGCGGGCATCGGCATCGAGCGCATAGACGATATGCTGGTTGGACACGAGCGCACTCTGGATGCCGAAGTCGAGGATGACGACACCGATCACCAGAGCGGCGAGCGAGGCCCACAGACCGAAGATCACCCAGGCGACCAGCGTCAGCAAAGCGCCCATCCAAACGACGAAGTGCGGTCCACGGCGATCTGCGATCTTGCCGGCAAGCGGCGCGGCAAAGATGCCGGCTGCGCCGACGATCCCGAAGAGGCCGGCGACATCGGCGCCGAGGTTGAAGCGCGGTGTCTGCAGGTAGAGCGCCAGGATTGTCCAGAAGGCCGTGAACGAGCCGAAGAGCGAAGCCTGCATCAGTGCGGCCGTTCGAAGCGCTCGTTCCCGCTTCCACAAATGGGCAAGTGACTTGATGGCGTTATGATAGGCCATGCGCGAGGTCGGACGATGATGAGGCAGAGCGAAATACATCAGGACTGCTGCGCCAAGCGCCAAAGGCACGCCGATCCAGAACATCTCGCGCCATCCGGCATGCTGACCGACAAATCCGGACAATGTTCTGCTGAACAGGATTCCGGATAGCACACCCGCCATCACGGTACCGATCGTCGAACCGCGCTTCTCGGGAGAGGCGAGCGAGGCGGCAAAGGGAACGATCTGCTGGGCGACCGTGGAACTGGCGCCGACGACGAGCGAGGCCAGCACGAGCGACCAGGCCGAGGGAGCGATGGCCGCCAGCGCAAGCGCGACCGACAGAACGACGAACTGGCCGATGATCAGCTTGCGCCGATGGACGAGGTCCCCGAGCGGCAGCAGGAAGAAAAGGCCGAGTGCATAACCGAGCTGCGTGGCAGTCGGGATAAAGCCCGTGATCGGCTGGTGCTGGAATTCATTCTCAATGATCCCGAGCATCGGCTGATTGTAATAGATATTCGCCACGGCGATGCCACTGGCTGCCGCCATGGCAAATAATGCCGGCCTCGAAAGCTCTTTCGACACCACCGGCCGATGATGATTTAACGTGTCCATGATCCTTGCCTTTCTGGCTGAAGAGATGTGCTTTTATCTAGCTTTTTATCTCAAAGCGTTTTAGCCATCTTGGATGATCGGCCTGTGTAACGGATATCGATATAATGAACACGGATGATGTGTTGGTCTTCACCGCGGCGATTTCGGCCGGAAGCCTTTCCGCTGCCGCACGGCGTCTCGGCGTCACTCCCATGGTCGCAACACGCAGGCTTGCCGCGCTTGAAGCCGCGGTCGGCGTCAGGCTGCTCCATCGCACAACGCGGTCGCTTTCGCTCACCCCGGAAGGCGAGAGCTTCCTGCCTTTCGCGCAAGCGCTCGTCGATAACGAAGCGGCTGCCATGGCGCTCCTGCATTCCGGCACCGAGAGCGCCGCCGGCTTGCTGCGCATATCCGTGCCGATCTCGTTCGCGCTGAAGTTCATCATGCCGATGGTGCCAAAGCTGCTAGAGGACAATCCGGATCTGAGAATCTCGGTCGACATGACCGACAGCTTGCCCGACCTCGTGGCGACCGGAACGGATCTCGCAATTCGCATCGCCCGGCTCAGGGACAGCAGCCTTATCGCCCGCAAACTCGCGGACAATCCGCGGGTCGTCGTCGCCAGTCCGCGCTATCTTGCCCGTCGCGGCACGCCCTCCTCCCTCGACGAACTCGCCGATCACGACTGCCTGTCGCTCGCCGGCGCCACTCATTGGACGTTTCGCGAGCATGGTGCTGAGCGGCACGCCAGACTGAACGGGCGCTTTTCCTGCAGCAGCATCGCAGGCTGCTACACGGCATGCCTTGGCGGAGGCGGCATCGCCATGTTGTCGACCTGGTACGCGGCCGACGATATCAAGGCTGGCCACCTGGTGCCGATCGATTTTCAGGGCGCGGAACCCGAGGCGATCAACATCTGGGCCGTCTATCCGACGACGCGTCTGGTGCTCCCCAAAGTCCGTGTCTTCATCACCGCTCTTCGCGCCGCGCTAGCGGAGGCTGGCATCGAGGGACCTAAAGAGTGACGATCGCCGCCCTCACCCGTTCCGGGGTCATCGGCATGTCGCGGAAGCGTATGCCGGTCGCGTCGGCCAACGCATTGGCAAGGGCGGCCGAAGTCGGCCCTTGCCCGCATTCGGCGACACCAAGAAACGGTTGGCCGGGTTGCTCCTCGACGATCACGTCGATCTTCTCAGGAATATCGAGGAAACGCAGGATCGGATACGCGCTCCAATCGAAGCTGGTGCGGATCGTTTCATCGTTGGTGACTTCCTCGCGCGTGCACCAACTGAGTGACTGAATGATCGCACCCTCGATCTGGTTCTGAACGCCATTGGGGCTGACGACTTCGCCGCAATCGGCGGCGGCTTGAACTCGGTGAACGGTGATGCGCCCTGTGTTCTGGTCGACGCTGATCTCCAGGCAGACGGCGCAATAGGCGCCGAGGTTCTTGTATCGGGCGAAGGCCATGCCGAAACCGTGGAAGAGACCTCTCTTTTGACGCTTGCGCCAGCCGAAGGCATCAGTCGCCGTTTGCATGACCTGGCGCGCCCGGACGTCGGCCATGTGGTTCAGCCGAAGATCGAGCGGATCGATATTGCCTGCAAGCGCCAGTTCGTCGAACATGCTTTCGATCGAGAAGACATTGAGATGGGCGCCGAGCGAACGCAATGCCGAGACCCTGATCGGCATGTCCTTGATGAAGTGATAAAGGACATTCATGTTCGGCAGATCGTAGAGCGGATTGGAATTGCGGCTTCCGTCTCCTTCCGGCATCGGAATTTCTTTACCTTCCGGCTGCGGAAAGCCGGGAACGATCTGGTTGCCGATGAGCACACCGCCGGCGCCGACCGGACGGTTGTTGTGCGGATTGCTCCAAACATCGTATTTCCACGCCACGATGCGGTTGGACGCGTCGAGACCAGCTTCGACCTCGGTAACCATGCCCGGACCGAGCGGCTCCCATCCGAACTCCTGTTCTCGCATCCATTGCAGCCGGACCGGCCGGCCGGGAACCGTCATGGCGATATAGGCCGCTTCGGCGGCGACGTCATCCGCGCCGTTCTGACCGTAGCAGCCGGAACCTTCGGCATGGATTGCACGGATTTTCTCGATGGGCCGGCCAAGCAGCTCGGCGGCGACGAGGCGCACGTCATAGGTCCCCTGGCTATGGGTCCAGATGGTCAGGAGATCGTCCTTGAGCAGCGCGACCGCACAGGAGGGACCGATCGAGCCGTGACTGATCCATCGGCGCGTATAGCGCGCCGACAGCGTTTTGACAGGCGCTGCGGCCGGATGGGCGACGTCGAGAATAACGATATCGCGAGCCGGCAATGCCTTCAACGTATCCGTGACGCTTCCCGTCGGAAACGGCGCTCCGGCGGGCTCGTAGTCGGATGCCTGGAGCGTGCGCATCAGTTTGATCGCGTCCCACTCTTTCTCGGCGACGATGGCCGCGAAATCACCGTTCTGCACGAACTTGACCACCTTGGGCATCACTTCGATCTCGGCGGCGGGCGGCAGCTTCAGACGTGTCCTCTCGCTCGGCCCGCGCAGCAAACGGGCATGCAGCATGCCCGGCAGGCGCATATCGTGAAGGAAAGCCTGACCGCCCGTCGTCTTGCCGGGGATGTCGATGCGCGGAAGGTTTGTGCCCATTGTTCGGAATTCGGTCTTCTGGCGCAGCGGTGCATGGGCGATTGCCTCGACATGCAGCGAGAGCACTGCGGCGACCTCGCCATAAGAAACAGTCTGGCCGTCGGATCCAAGAATTCGTCCATTTCCGGTCGTCGAAAGCTTCTCGGGCTCGACCTGCAACCGCTCGGCCGCCTTCTGCAGAAGCACCATCCGAACATTGGCTGCCGCGTTGCGGATTGCAGTGCCGCTATCCTGCATCGAATGGCTTCCCGCCGTCAGGCCCTCGTCAGGCGTGCGGGCGGTATCGACCGTCACGAGCGTGACCGAAGCAGGCGGCAGATCGAGCTCTTCCGCTGCGACCTGCAGCAATGCAGTTTTGATACCCTGCCCGAGCTCGGCCTTGCCGGTGAAGACGGTGGCATGACCCTTCTCATCGAGCTGGATCCACGAATCGAGATAGGGCCAGCTTTTCAGACTGCCGGGAAGGTCGGGAGCGACGACCGCAGGGCCTGCCCCTCCTTCGCCGCCGCCGGCAAGCTGGGCGAAAGCCGGACGCGTAAGTGCAAATGCGACGGCGATGCCGCTTGCGCTGAGGAAGGAACGCCGGGTGAGACCGGCATTCGGAATGGCGTTCATTGCGCGCCTCCCGTCACAGAAGCGGCGGAAAGAGCGCGGCTTGCGCGATGTACCGCCCTCAATATTCGGGTATGGGTTCCGCAACGGCAGAGATTGGGCTGCATATGCACGCGAATCTCCTCCTCAGTCGGCGACGGGTTACGATCGAGCAGCGCCTGGGCACGCATGATCATGCCGGCAATGCAATAGCCACACTGTGCGGCCTGCTCGTCCTGGAAGGCCTTCTGGACGACATTCGGCTTTTCGGCCGTGCCCAGCCCCTCGATGGTGCGCACCTTCCTGCCTGCGAGCAGGCCGACCGGCGTCAGGCAGGAAAAGACCGGCTTCCCGTCGACATGCACGGTGCAGGCACCGCATTGTCCAAGGCCGCATCCATACTTTGCGCCGTTCAGCTCGAGGTCGTCACGGAGCACATAGAGAAGCGGCGTATCCGGATCGGATTCCACCTCATGGCCTTCACCATTGACGTTGATCGAGATCGTCATTGCGCATTCTCCTTGCGAATATCGCCGACAGTGGCTTCCAGATTCGGCCATGCCGGCTTGTCGGTGAAGCGGGCGCGGGCATAGGAGAGCACATCGGCCAGTTGGCGATCGGTCATGGTGCTGGAAAAGGACGGCATGTAGGCGCCTTTTTCCCCTGGCGGCACGATCCCTTGCAGCAGTGTCTGCACGGCGTTTCTCGGATCGTCTGCTCTGAGGTCAGACGCGGTCGAAAGAAGCGGCCGGCCGTTGACGTTCATCGGCGCTCGCGGCGCGTGGCAGCCGGAGCAGGCACCTTCGAAGAGAAGATCGGCCTCGGAATGCGCGGCGGCGGCAGGTCGGTTATCGGTGGTGGCATCGACTGTGGCGACTGTCGTAGTGGCCTCCCGGGAGGGATGCATCTGGGAATCGATATATACGGCGATCGCCCTGACGTCGGTATCCTTGAGACGGGAGAGGCCTTCGGCAACAGGTCCCATCGGGCCGCCCGCCGCACTGTGCCCCCGATCGGATCCCGTCTTGAGATAGGCAAAGAGCGAATCCGCATTCCAGCTCGCGGCGGAAGGGTTCGTCTCGTCGAGCGCGGGCGCATTCCAGCCCTCCGCGACGCCGCCGGCAAATTCGCGCGCCCTTTCCTCGCCACCAGCGAGATTGCGCGGCGTATGACAGCCACCGCAATGGGCAAGTCCGTCCACCAGATATTTGCCCCGGTTCCATTCGGCGCTTTCGTTCGCCTGGGGCTCGAACGCCGACTGCCGGAGGAAGAGCAGTTTCCAGCCGGCAAGCAGCGGCCGGAATCCGAGGCCCGGAAGCAACTGGTTTTCAGGAGCCTGCTGCGAGACCGGCTGGCGGGTCATCAGAAATGCGTAGATGGCCTTGAGGTCATCGTCGCTGACATGGGTAAAATGCTCATAGGGCAATGCCGGATAGAGATGGCTTCCATCGCGACCGACGCCCTGCCTCATGGCGCGGCTGAATGCGGCAAGCGGCCAGGCGCCGATGCCCGTCTTCTCGTCAGGGGTGATATTGTCCGAGAAGAGCGTGCCGAAAGGCGTCGGCAAAGCCCGCGCGCCGGCAAAGGGCGCGCCGTTCGGCGCCGTGTGACAGACGATGCAATCGCCGACGGTGGTGAGTTGCTCGCCCTTTGCCACGAGACCGCGGTCGAAGCTCGAGGGGGATGGGCGCGCGATTTCGGGAAGTGCCGGCTCATAGACGATCCAGGCGGCAATCCCGACCCCAGTAACGATCATAGCCGATACGAACGCGGCTCCGATTGCCAGATGTCGCTTCGAAAGTTTCATATGGGAGTGCTTCGCTGTTGCAAACGTTGCGAATATTTCGCGCATAGTCATGAAGCGCGTCTTGTCGTCATGGCTGTATTTTGGACAAATCGATTGTTCGTCAAAGCCTTTGACGGCCCGGAAGCGCACCGCTCTTAAGGTCGCCCCGCGTTGCTGATAATCAGATCAATATGTGCCTGCCTTGCGAGCACTGCGGTCAGCGACAGTATTTCTGACCGCATCAAGGAGAAGAGTTATCAAAGCCAAGTCGCGACCGTGGCAACGCCCAGATCCACCGCTAAGGAGAGCTTGCCCTGGTCGCGATCTTACCCAACAATGAATTCCAACGAGATTGAAATTGCATACGTGAACTAAGCGTTGTTCACCGTTGCTGAACGATAGAACGCCAAAATTCGTTGAAATCGCCAAGACGCCGTTCTGAAAGTGGTCTACCGGTGGTGGGTTGTTCCCTGGGCCACGTGATGCGATATCTCTTTGATCCTATTCCGCAATTTTTGCTCCTCGTCGCCATTGTCGCCGGTGCGCATTGGCTATTGCCGAAGCACAGGGCCGTCCGTTTTGCTATCGATGTCGCTTTTTTTATTACATTGACCACCATTCTGCTGGCGAACGGCGTTGCGCCCTACGCCGAAACGTTGACATCGTCGGACCTTTGGCACCGCCTGTTCTATGGACTTGCAAAGACGATCTGGTGGCTCGGCGGGGCGACGATGCTTGTCAGCAGCATCAGGCTGTTCCTGATCTTCGAGCGCCGCCCCCGCGAAGCGAGGTTCGTCCAGGACTTGATCGCTGGGATTATCTATGTCGGGGCGGCACTTTCGGTGGTGGCCTATGTATTCAGTGTGCCGGTTGGCACGCTGATCGCCACATCCGGTGTCTTTGCTATCGTCCTTGGTCTGGCGTTGCAAAGCACGCTTTCCGACGTATTCTCCGGCATCGCCCTCAATCTTGGTCGTTCGTACACGGTCGGAAACTGGATCATTTTGGAAGGTGGTGTCCAGGGTCGCGTCATCGAGACGAACTGGCGCGCGACCCATCTCTCCAACGCCACCAACGATCTCGTCGTCATTCCAAACAGCGCGCTCGCAAAATCGCAACTCGTCAATCTCAACAGCCCCGATGAAACACATGGCATTGCCATGTCGATCAAGCTTGCTCCGACGAGCACACCAGCGACCATGACGAGACTGCTCGAAACGGTCACGCTGGGAAGCAATCATATGATGCGCATTCCGGATCCCCTGATCTCGATCGTCAGCCTCACCAAGGAAGTCATCGAATTCGAGCTTGCTTTTCGCATCCGTGACATTTCCGAGACGACACCCGCAAGGAATGAGATTTACGATCTGTTGTACCGGCACGCGCTGGCGGCCGGAATTCCACTCGCAAGTAACGCCGTGTTCAATGCAGCGCTCAGACCAGAGGCTTTGACTGGCACAGAGGAAGCGTCCGAGAACCCGTTACGGCTCATGGCGATGCTGCCACTCTTTTCCGCCCTTACGGAAAAAGAGCGTGAAACGCTCTTCAGATCCGCTACGCGACGAACTTACTCCAAAGGGACAGAGATTATTCCGCAGGCAGAACGCTCACAGGCGTTGACGCTCGTGGAAAGTGGCGTGGTGCATGTCGTCCGCCAGGAGAATGGTCGGGATGTGGAACTCAATCGACTATCGCCGGGGGATTTCTTCGGCGAACGTGGTCTCTTGATCGGCGCGGAAGAACCCGGCCGCATCGTCGCCCTGACGGCGGTCGTTGCCTGCGAGATTGGGAAAGATCAGCTCTGCGAAGTCCTGCGGGAGCGTCCCGTTTTGGCTGACGCGATCGGCGCAACGCTCGCCGATAGGCTCGAGCAGGAAAAGCGCCTGCGCGGGGATGGCATCACACCATTGCAGCATGCGCAGACATTGGCCAACCGCATCCGCCAGCTCTTTCAGCTTTCACACGCAAGTTCGGCCTGATCGAAGATGATCGGACCGGACCTGGAGGCGGATCGAAGAATTCACCCGGTGGATCTCCATGATACATCGGCGTCCCTGCCGAAAGCTATTTCATTTTATAGGGCGAAAGTCCTGATTGATCGGGACTTTCGCCCGTGTTCAGAAGCGCTCGTGAGATATAATATCCGCGGAACAAAGCCTTGCTTAGGCGGCGTACAGGTCGGAATGGAAAAACACATGAAAAATATCGCAATAGCAGCGCTGGCGCTCGCAACGACGTTGGCCGCGTCACCGGCATTTTCCCAGATTTATTTCGAATACGGGGTTGGACCGCGCTACGATTATGACCGGCCCCCACCACGCTACTATCGTTATCCGCCAGCCTACGCTTACGATGGCGATTACGACGGCCCTAGATATAGGTACGGCCAGCGCTGCTGGACAGAAAGACGTTACGGATACCGCCATCACCATAGGGTCGTGGTGCGACAGACCGTTTGCGACTAGCAGCTATACGCCATCTAGCTCGCTTTTCACTCTCGTTTCAGGAAAGCCCTTTAGAAGACCGCCGTGCGAACCCATCTGCCCTCAACCGGATGTTCGCACAAGAGGCTATTGCCTAGCCTCAAAGCCCTGCCTCATCCCCAACAGTTGAGGCAGGGCTATTTTTGTATAGGCGCGAGAATTTCCCCGCACGACGCTGCCCTTTCACGGGCGACTTCCTGTCGCGGTTATCATCGGCGCTTTAAGGCTGCTGGCTGGTCAAGCATTGGTATTGCGGAGCGTCTCGAAGAGGAACCAGATGCGGCGCTCGCCCTCATCGATCCAATTTTCCAGCAGGCTGGCGGTGGCGACATCGTTATACTCGTCGCATGTATTGTGGAGAGCACGCATACTGGCGACGAGCGCGCCATTGTCGTCACGAAGTTCGGCGAGCATCTCATGCGGATGGACGAAATCGGCATCATTGTCCAATATGCGCTGGCGGCGGGCGATATCACCGATCGAACGAAGAGTTCCGCCGCCGAGCTTGCGGACACGCTCAGCGAGAGGGTCCGTCATAGCGAAAAGCTGTTCGCCCTGCTCGTCGAGCAACAGATGATAATCGCGGAAGCTCGGCCCCGACATGTGCCAGTGAAAGTTCTTGGTCTTGAGGTAAAGGGCAAAGACATCGGCAAGCAGGGTCGTGGCGCTGGCGGATATGTCGGTCACCGCCTCGTGACCGAGGCCCGTCGGGGTTTTCAATGGTGCCAAACGGCGCGATTTCACAGATTCATCCATCTCTCGGATCCTTCGGGAAAGGTTTCAGCAGTAGACTTTAACGTTACTCAAAGCGGCCGGTGGCCGGCACATCGCTGGCGGGAAATGTCTCCAGCAAGGCCTCGTCGAGGCGTTCTTCCGTAGCCGGTTCGATCGCGACCGGAAGCTCGAGGCGGAGGTCTTCCATTTCCGGGAGACTCTCTTTGCCGTCGCGAATATGGGCCTCGGTTCTCTTTGGCTCGATCATAAGGAAAATCCTTCACAAGGGTCGTAGACGATCATCATCCCGTTGGGCGCGAACTTCTTGAATATTCGCATTCAGATTTGGATTTCTCACCTGAACTGTATTCGGACGCCGGGGCTCGCCTGCTTCACGCCAATTGCAAACATCGTAATCGAAAAAGCGTCGACCCTTCGATGGTCCAAAAACAAGGGGAACCTTCGCCGGACTGCAGCATATTCCCCTTGATTGATTGGCCCAAGCGGAAGCGGTGTCACCGCTTTGGCTACCGCAGTTCCGGTTACAAACCTGCTTCGGCCATCCAAAGCTCTGCGTCAGCACCACCGGGAATACGCAAGGGGACAGACGGGTCGGTGGCAGCTCGCCAAACCGCCTCTGCCACGTCGGGTGCATGGGTCACGGGGCCTGTGTCTTCCTGCACACTCTTCACGAATTGTTGGAGCAGCGGTGCATAGTCCGGGTCGTCCATGCCACGCAGATGCGGGCGGGCATTGGCGCCAAAGCTTGTTTCCGGCGAACGGCCCGGCAAAACGATGTGGACGCGCACACCAAATGGCTCCATTTCCACCGCCAGCGACTCGGTGAAGGCGTTTACCGCCGCCTTGCTCGCGCGATAGACCCCAACGACTGGCAATGTCTTGACCGTCACAGTGGAAGTGACGTTGATGATGACTCCGGCCCGGCGCCGCCGCATTTGCGGCACGACAGCCTGAACCATTGCCAGTGTACCGATCGTATTGGTTTGAAACAGCGCCTGGACTGTTTCTGGTGCTGTCAGTTCGACCGGAGATGGCGCGCCGAAACCGGCATTGTTGACCAGAACGTCGATGCGGCCTGCCGCCTCCACTGCCTGCGCGATGCTTGCCGGATCGGTGACGTCGAGTGCAAGGACGCGCAGGCGCTTTGAGGCTGGCAGCAAATCTTCGTTGGGTGTTCGCATCGTCGCGATCACCTCCCAGCCCCTTTCGAGAAACAGTTTTGCGGTTTCCAGACCAAAGCCGGACGAGCAACCGGTGATCAATATCGTAGGCATAGGCATCTCCATATAAGGTGAACGACACTATGGTAGTGACCAGGCCGAAGACTTAATATAGGCTGCAGTCTGCATTTCTTTAGCGTTAGTCCTGATGATGGCCGTTGATCCTCTTGCCGAAATCGTCACTCTGCTACAGCCCGCCGCCCGTTTGTCGAAGCTGGTGGAATGTGCGGGTTCGTGGCGAATTCATCGCGAGGCGACGGGCGAACCATTCTATTGCGCGATCCTGGAGGGGAGTTGCCGCGTTACGTTCGGCAGCCATCAATCATTCATCCTTCAGGCCGGCGACTTTGTACTCGCGCCAGCGATGCGGAACCTTGTCAACGAGAGCATCGATGCGCCGGCCGATCTGTCCGCCATGTTCCCGACACAGGTCCGCGAAGGACATTTCCGAGTCGGACGCCATGACGGTCCTGCCGATCTGCGCATGCGGATCGGCCATTGCAGCTTCGGCGCACCGGATTCAGCCCTGCTTGTCTCACTGTTGCCGGATGTGGTTCTCGTTCGCGACCGGCCCCGGCTTGCCACGCTGATGCAATTGGTCGACGAGGAAACGCGCGAGCAGCGAGCGGCGCGCGAACTTGTGCTGGAACGGCTTCTCGAGGTGTTGTTGATCGAGGCATTGCGATGCGGAACGGAAGCCACATCCGCGCCTGGCCTGAGCCGCGGCTTGGGTGACGAACGCCTGGCGGCCGCGCTTCATGCAATGCATGCTCGCCCCGAACATCCTTGGACTGTCGCCGATCTTGCCAACGAAGCGGCGCTGTCCCGTTCGGCTTTCTTTGTGCGGTTCAACCGTATCGTCGGCCTCCGCCCGATGGAGTATCTGCTGGCCTGGCGCATGGCGCTCGCAAAGCAGCTATTGCGGGATCGGAATCTCGGAATCGATCGGGTGGCAGAACGCGTCGGCTACGGATCGGCAAGCACCTTTAGCGTTGCGTTTGCGCGATATGCCGGAATGCCGCCGGCTCGATATCGCGCACGGCAAGCTAAGAAAGCGATGGTGGACGTGATCGCCGGACTGGTACCAACATCGATGACATGGCTGTAACTGGAATCAGACATCTGCCGGTCGGACATTTCATTCTCCTGGGTTCGACAGATGCTGCGTTTTGGTGGTCTATGCCAATCAATCGCCTTCCGGCGTTTCGACATGCGCAACAAGCGCCAGGGCCGCTAGGACGGCAGGGGCGACAAAACTCCAGATGGGCGAGAGAATGAACGTCAGCGCCGCGATGGCGCAGCCCAATGCGAAGGCGACAACGGCGAGCACCATCCGCTTCAGACGCGAGTAGGCCGCGGCCGTGCTCTCCGAATGCCCGCCCGTGGCGATATCGGCAAGGTCGAGCATGATCTGGGTCGTCGTTCCGGTCATCAGGGTCGACGGCGGAGACTTCGCCAGATGAACGCGATGAATGCCATTCTGCACCGCCATGGCGGCAACGAGGACCATGCCGATTGCGAAGGCGGTCGAACTGTTCGGATCGCTGAAGGGAGCGTATGCCAAGGCGATCGCCGCAGCGATGACAAGCAACGCCAGCTTGACGACAAGAAGAGGACGCAGGACCGGCCAACCGCCGCGCTGCAGCCCCAGCCCGACGATCCGTGAGGCGAATACAACGGCGCAGAAAACCGGGAGTGCCAGGAGCTTCGACAGAGTGCCTCCCGTACCCAAGGCTATCGATGCGCCCAAAGTCACGAAGTTGCCTGTTACGTGCGCGGTGAACAGCCCGCCGAGCGCCAGGAAGCCGACAGTATCGACATATCCCCCGTTGAAGCTGAGCAGAAGAGGAAGCGGAACGGCTTTCATTGGTGGAGCCTCCTGGAGACCTTGGTAAAGTGCTCCGGCGCTTCGGGCACTGCTTTCGTGATGACCTGCCGCCAGCCTTGAGCTTAGCGGCAGGCGGGATCGTGTTGTCAGGCCTTGATGAAGGCGAGCAGGTCCGGATTGATGACATCGGCGTGGACCGTCAGCATGCCGTGTGGGTAGCCCTTGTAAACCTTCAGGGTACCGTTCTTGAGGAGCTTGACGGAGAGTTCGGCGGAGTCGGCGATCGGAACGACCTGGTCGTCATCGCCATGCAGGACGAGGGTCGGAACGGTGATCTTCTTGAGATCTTCGGTCTGATCTGTTTCGGAGAAGGCCTTGATGCCGTCGTAATGGGCCTTGGCGCTGCCCATCATGCCCTGACGCCACCAGTTTTGGATCACGCCCTGATAAACGGTCGCGCCCGGACGGTTAAAGCCGTAGAACGGGCCGGTGGGGAAGTCGACGAAGAGCTGCGCACGATTGTCGGCAACTGCCTTGCGGATGCCGTCGAAGACTTCGATGGGCAGGCCGCCCGGATTGGATTCCGTCTTCAGCATCAGCGGGGGAACGGCGCTGACGAGAACAGCCTTGGCGACGCGGCCCTGCGGCTGTCCGAACTTAGCAACATAACGAGCGACTTCGCCGCCACCGGTGGAGTGGCCGATATGGACGGCGTTCTTCAGGTTCAGATGTTCGGCAACTGCGGATGCATCGGCTGCGTAGTGATCCATATCGTGACCTTCGCTGACCTGCGAGGAACGGCCGTGACCACGACGATCATGGGCGACGACGCGATAGCCGTGCTGGACGAAGAACAGCATCTGCGCATCCCAGTCGTCCGAGGACAGCGGCCAGCCGTGATGGAACACGATCGGCTGGGCGTCTTTCGGACCCCAATCCTTATAGAAGATCTGTACGCCGTCTTTAGTTTCGACAAAGCTGGTGGTCATGGGCGGTATTCCTTTAGTCTTTGTGGAGGTGGCAGCGGAAAAGGCAAGAGACGGCATGGCTATCGCAGCGGAAAGGGTTGCGCCGGCCAGCAATGTTTGCCTGCGGGAAAACATTATCTCGATCGGGTTTTCAGACATCTTGGTAACCTTTGGCATGGACGTCGATTTCTTAGCCTGTGATGCGCCAGCGCCGCTTGTCCGATATTCGTCTTATTTGGATAAAGCTAAGGTCGCCGCAGGTTGACGGTGGGGATCGCTCGAAAAACCTGTCACCATGCGAAGCTCAGCTGAGCACCAAGGTAGTTGCCATTATGGCCTCCGGCACGACGTATAGTGTCGCCGACTTCATAGTGTACCGCCTCGATGGCGCCTGTCAGATTGGCATTGAAGGCATAGTCGAGCCTGATCTGCCCGTAAGCTCCCGACCACGCGCCGCCGCGACCCGCCGTTCCCGCGAGCGGCTGATTGGGCTGGACGTAGATCGCATCCGCGGTGGTTTGCCGCCACTGAAGGCCGACCGCCGCCATCAGCGTCATCTTGTCGGTTGGTTTCACTGTGATCGAAGGTTTGAGATGTATCAGGTTTGCGTAGCCGGTGTAGCCGGCGAGCGTGAAATAGTAACCGTTGGGAAAGAGAGGATTGAAGGTCCCGACAGTGCCGTCGCCGGGATTGTGGTCTCCCGAGGCCATATCGAACTGGAGGCCCAGCCTCGGAGTCCAGGATGCATCCTCGAAGGTGTACCCGCCGCGCGCGCCGATCGCCCAGGCTCGAATATCCTTGTCGCCGACGGAACCCAGCTGCCCCATTCCCTCAAGATCCCAATCGAAACCGCTCGAACTGCCGGCAAACCGGGTGTCGAATATATGCCGGTCTTCGTCTCCGGATCCGTCCAGATAATGTGCGTTGCGCTTCTGATAGAGCGAGTAGTAAGCGGAGAGTTCGTTGGTTCCCAGGACCTGCCGTTCCACGCGCAATGTGCTGAAGCGGAAGTCGCCGTTCGACGTATCGTCGAATGCCTCGTCGTTTCGATATTGGACCGGCTGGCTGACGAAGCCGATGAATCGCCAAGGCCCCGTTTCCCAGTCCGCCCAGACGGCATCGAAAGATTGACGCACGTTCGGCCCGTCGCGCGAGGAGACAAAGCGCTGAAGGTCGAATGCGAAATCCTGCCGGCCCACTCGGGCCTTGAAGGTGCCGGCATCGAAATCATGCGAGTAGGAGACAAACGCCAACCTTAGGTCCATTTTGTCGGCGTCGGCGGGACCAACGGACTGCTTCCCAAATGCACGGTCGTCTTCGAACTGGGTGAATATTTGCCAGTCATCAAACAAATGCAGATCGATGTGAAATTGCGCCCGCTGGATCACATAGCTGTCGCGCGCGATCCCTCCGATTCCGAAGCCTGGGGCGTTGTTTGTCTCAAATCGGTCTCGCAAATTCGCGCCGAACGATACGTAGGTTCCCGGATCACCAGACGAAAGCGGGAGGTATTTCAGGCTGTCGAGCGGCCGCGTCCTGAGCGTGGGATCAGCCAATGCAGACCAATCTTCCTGCCAACGATTGCTCTTGATCACAGGCCGTTTGGCTGGCGAGGATGAGTCGGCGGGGGTTTACCGCCGCCGACGAAAGGGCCAGCACCACAGCCGTTGAAACAAGGCATCGTTCGATCGTCATCTAAGCTCTCTCCAAGATCGAGCGACCGCGCTGGACGTGGCCGCGGCATCGTCATCGCGGCTTGGCAATAGAGTGGATCTCCGCGACGTAGCCGCCCGGAAATTCCACCATGGCAGCCCGACGATCGCCCGACTGAGAGGGCTCGACGAGGATCTTGACGCCCGCGTCCTTCGCCTTTTGCAAAGTGGCATCGAGGTCGACGACTTCATAGCCGGTCATCTCGTGACCGTAGGGGAAGGGCAAATGTCCGTCGGTGGCAAGGATCGTCATCTTGCCGAAATCAGATTCGATGCGAATCCGGTGGTACGCACTATCGGCGCGGCCGATTTCCACGCCGGGAGCCTTTTTATCGTCGGATACGACCTTGCCATGGGCGAACGTGGTGAAGTCGCGTACGAAAGCAACCACCGCGTCAGGCGATACGTAGACACGATTTTCAGGGATGGTCTCGAACGCCGCGTAGTTCGGCTTCGTGTTGTGCCAATAGAGCTGCATGTTGACACCGCCCGGCCACTGGATGACGGCATCGCGGCCGATCGGGTCCGGGAAAGGCGCGACGAGGACATCCGCGCCGGCTTTCTTCGCCGCGTTCACGGCCTTGTCGAGATCGGTGACGAGATAGCCGGTGCGCTCGGCGCCGAAGGGATAAGGAATTGGGGTCTTGAAGCCGAAGAGCGAAACAGTTCCGGCGGGCGTCTGCAGGAGTTGCGAGGTCGTGCTGCTTGGCGTCGGCGTAACGTTTGCCACGACCTGCTTGGTGCTGGTGCCGCCAAAGGTAGCGAGGAAGCCCTTGACGAAGGCGTCTACATCAGCCGGCTCGACGTAAACATGGGTGGTATCGTATTGAGGCGCGACGGCAAACTGGGGGGCAGCTAGCGCCGGGGTACCGCCAAGCGCAATCAAGGCGGCGAATGCGAGGGAACGGCAGATCATCAGGGCTCTCCTTGGTGGTTGTGGCGGCAGGGCTGAGGCAGGCCATGTCGCTTCTATGGGAAAAAGGTGCAATCAATTAGCGATCGGCATACGCCTCTGATCTCTGCCGGGGTCGGGTTAAATACCAGTCCTCTTCAAGTTCGGCCGGTCTGCCGCTCTGTAAGATCGAGCCAGGCGACAAGCAAGAAGCCGCCGACGAGGCCGAGATGCTCGAAGAAGGAATTGGCGGCCATGAAGCGTTCCATGCCGGGCGGCAATTCCCAGAAGCGCAATGCCAGGAAGGTAGCGAGCAACGTGAAGGCACCGAGCCCCAGCGCGCCAAGCCAGCGGAAGAAACCAACAAGGATCATCACGGAAGCTGCAAGCTCCAGGATGATGACGAGCGCGGCGAAGGGCGGGGCCGGTGACAGGCCGAAATGCGTCATCTCACCGATCGCGGCCGGAAAGTCCGTGAGCTTGTTGAGGCCGCCCTGGAGATAGGCGGCGCAGAGGCCGAGATAGGCAAGGAAGCGCATCCAGCGCGCCCCGAAGAGAGGGCGCGCAAGTGATGCGAGTTTCGTTTCCATGGATCCCATTCCGCTTCTCCTCAAACTGCCCAGCAGGCGCAGCCGAGCGCGCCGAAGAACCCTTTGAGGTCGGCAATCGGCAGCTTCGAGGTCCAGGCGTTGGCATGGGCATGGCCGTGGACGTTGCAATCATTGGCGCAGCCGCAGGAGGCGATCATTCGGCGATGCAGGGAATTCTTGCCCGCGCCCTCCGGCTCGCCCCAGGCGGCATAGCCCTTGAAGCTGCGCACCGGCGACCAGTCGGGCATGGCGGGCGGAACTTCATTTTCATCGAGGCTGGCGAATTCACCGGCGCCGTAGACGATCTTGCCGCCGACCATGGTGAGTTCGGAGGTGAGGAAGGAAATCTCGTCCTCGGCGCAGGCGAAGAAATCTTTGTCCGGCACGATGAGATCGGCGAACTGGCCCTTCTCGATGCGCCCCTTCTTGCCTTCCTCGTTGGAAAACCAGGTGACCTTCTCCGTCCACATCCTCAGCGCGGTCTCGCGATCGAGGCAGTTGGCACGGGGATAAAGCTGCATACCACCGACAGTCTTGCCGGTGACCATCCACGAAAGCGAGACCCACGGATTGTAGGAGGCCACACGGGTGGCGTCCGTACCCGCCGAGACGTTCACGCCCTTTTCCAGCATCCGCGCGATCGGTGGCGTCGCTTCCGCTACGCCATGGCCGTAACGTTCGACGAAATATTCGCCCTGATAGGCCATGCGGTGCTGGGTGGCGATGCCGCCGCCAAGCGCGGCGATGCGGTCGATCGAACGTTCGGAGATCGTTTCGGCATGATCGAAGAACCAGTTCAACCCTTCGAGCGGAATATCCCGGTTGACCTTTTCGAAGACGTCCAGCGCCCGGGAGATCGTCTCGTCGTAGGTGGCGTGCAGACGCCAGGGCCAGCGGTTTTCGGCAAGCACCCGCACGACCTCTTCGAGCTCACCTTCCATCTCCGGCGGCATGTCGGGACGCGGCTGGCGGAAATCCTCGAAGTCGGCGGCGGAAAAGACCAGCATTTCGCCGGCACCATTGTGGCGGAAATAGTCGTTGCCCTGCTTGTATTTCACCGAGGAGGTCCAGTTGAGGAAGTCTTCCTTCTCGGCCTTCGGCTTCTGGGTGAAGAGATTGTAGGCCAGCCGCACGGTCATCTGACCTTCGTCGGCAAGCTTCTGGATGACGGCGTAGTCGTCGGGATAGTTCTGGAAGCCGCCGCCTGCATCGATGACTCCGGTGACGCCGAGACGGTTCAATTCCCGCATGAAATGGCGGGTGGAATTGACCTGATAGTCGAAGGGCAGCTTCGGTCCCTTGGCGAGCGTCGAATAGAGGATGCCGGCATTCGGTTTGGCAAGCAGCATTCCGGTCGGATTGCCTGATGCATCGCGGGTGATCTCGCCGCCGGGCGGGTTCGGTGTGTCCTTGGTATAACCAACCGCGCGCAGCGCCGCAGCATTCAGAAGCGCACGGTCATAGAGATGCAGCAGGAAGACCGGTGTATCGGGGGCGATCGCATTGATTTCGTCGATGGTTGGCAGGCGTTTTTCGGCGAACTGGTGTTCCGTGAAGCCGCCGACGACACGCACCCATTGCGGCGGCGGGGTGATCGCCACCTGGCGCTTCAGCATGTCCATAGCGTCAGCAAGCGAACGCACGCCATCCCAGCGCAGCTCCATGTTGAAGTTCAGGCCGCCACGGACGACGTGAGTGTGGTTGTCGATCAGGCCTGGTAACGCGCGCCTGCCCTTGAGGTCGATGACTTTGGTATCAGGCCCGGCGAGCGCCATGATCTCGGCGTCGTGGCCGACGGCGAGGAACTTGCCGTCCTTGATCGCGACGGCGGTAGCGGTCGGGTTGGAACGGTCGAGCGTAGTGATCAGGCCATGGTGAAAGACCAGGTCAGCATGCATGGTATCTACTCCGGTCTTGAGAGGATCGGCGGCGATGGCTGATGAGAAGAGGTTCGAGAATGCCAGCCCCGATGCCCCGCCGAGGAAGGTACGGCGCGTGGTCATCAGCTCCGCTCCTCCACGTTCGCTTGAGCTCGCCCGGCGACATCCGCTGGATTGCCACCCTTCGGCAGGTGACCGAACATATGCGGCTTGATCTGGTGTATCCACGAGACGGCAGCCGGTTCTTTGTTGATCAGTGTCTTGGCGAAGGGAACGATCTGCTCGCCGACAAGGATGCCCAGGAGACCGACAAGGGCTACGACCGGCGGCGCCGGCGAGCGGACATTCAGCAGGCTATAGACGATGCCGACAAGCAAGCCGGCTGCCAGGGAATACAGATAGATTTTCATGGGGGTTGTCCTTTTCCATACTTCTCGACAACTAGGCGGCGGTTGCGTCGGCAACGGCTTCGAGGATGACCGAGGCAACGGCCTCCGGTTGCGAAAGCAGTGACATGTGGCTGGCTTTGAGTTCGGTCGTGCGGGCGTTCAGCTTCCTTGCCAATTCCCGCTGAAGCTCTACGCTGACCGCTCGGTCTTCGGTTGAAATCACGTACCAGTTCTTGCGGTTCGCCCAAGCAGCCTTGCTCACCTTGTCGGAGAAAGCGCCGGCGCCGAGCGGCGGCTGGGTGGCAGCGAGAACCCGCGCATCCTGTTCCGGAAGATCCTGCGCGACGGCGTTGATCCAGCCGTTCACGCTCATCATGTAGCTGCCGCTGCGGTCGGAGCTTACCTCCCCCAGACCGGGGGGCGCTGGGTGAGCCGCGACCTGATCTCCAGTTGATTGACCGACATCCGGTGCAAACGCCGCCACGAAGACTAGAGCCTTGACCTTCGGGTCGTCGCCAGCTTCCGTGATGACGGTTCCTCCCCAGCTATGACCGGCGAGAACGACAGGCCCATCGATCTCGTTCAGCACGTGGCGGGTGGCCTCGACATCCGCCGACAAAGATGAGGTCGGGTTCTGCACCGCGACAACGGCAACGCCCTGCTTCTGCAAAAGGGAAATAACGGATCTCCAGCCCGATGCGTCCCCCCAGGCCCCATGCACGAGGACGACGGTCGCGCTATTCGGTAGTGAAGCGGTCATGACGAGCTCCGTGCACATGACAGAAAGGAAATGGGGGATACCGTGGCGCAAAGGCGAGTGCACCACGGGAAAGATCGAAGGGCAGGCAGCCGCATCGCATGAGTACGAGCGGCCGTTCGCTCCTCAATGACCTTCGGACGCGCCGAACATCGTCTTTGCGTAGATGATGCCGAGGCCGTAAGAGCCGCCGAACTTCTTGGCGATGCCCGTCGTCATGTCGTAGGTCTCGGTCCGCGCCCAATCGCGCTGAAGCTCGAGCAGATACTGGAGCGAGGTCATCGGCTGAGCGCCGGCCTGAATCATGCGGTCCATCGCCCGGTTGTGGGCTTCGTCGGAGACGTCGCCGCAGGCGTCGGCCAGTACGAAGACTTCAAAGCCCTGCTCGATCGCCGACAATGCCGGGCCGACGATGCAGACGCCCGTCCACAGACCGGAGAGCACGATGCGCTTCTTGCCGATGCGGTTGATCTCTTCGATGACAGGAGCGTCCTCCCAGGTGTTCATCGAAGTGCGGTCGAACAGCTTCTGGCCGGGAAACGCATCGGTGATTTCGGAGAACATCGGACCGGAGAAGCTCTTTTCCGCAACCGTGGTCAGAATGGTGGAAACGCCGAAACCCTTGGCGCCATTAGCGACGAGAGCTGCATTGTTCCGGAGATTGACAGCATCGATGCTCTTCGTCGCAAAAGACATCTGCGACTGAAAGTCGATCATGATGAGCGTATGGTCCTTCGGAGTAAGAAGCTTCGAGCCCGGCGTCGGTGTCGCGTTTACGGTCATTGTGTTTTCCTCAAAAGCGTTGAGCTGAATTGCGTTGACGGCGCGGATGATGCCCGCTGCGGGAGCAATCTTCTTGTCGCTTAGAGGGATAGTTTGGATATTTGGACTGTTTCGGCGGCCGGATATCAGACGGCGCCGAAAGGAGACGAGCCCCAGCTCGAGACGGAATCTGACGGGAAGTTTTTCGCCAAAGCGTAAGCTTCTGGCCGGCTGCGACCTTATGAGGTCTTATCGCCGAGTTTCAAACGGTTCTGCCGGCGCCAGGTGCCAGGAGGCTCTCCCGCAATATCCGAAAACACTCGTGTGAGATGGCTCTGATCGGCAAAACCGCACGTTGCGGCGACTTCTTGAATCGAAAAATCGGCAAGCAGAAGATCTTTGGCCTTTGAAATCCGATACTCCATGACCCAGCGGTATGGCGTCCGCCCGAATGTCTCCTTGAAGGCCCTATTAAAGTAACTGCGGGACAGGTTGCAGAGTTCGGCGAGTTCGGTGATCGAGACCTGCGTGAAGGCATTGGCAGTCAGGAACTCCAGCACCCTTTTTTCCTGCCATGGCGCCAGAACGCCATTCCTGCTCGTCGGAAAATATTGCCTGGCATAGGTATGGGTCAGATGCGTCAAAAGAACCAAACTGATTTGCTCAAAGAACAATTGGTTGGCCTCATGTCGGTTGACGAGATAAGGCAAAACGGCCTGAGCAAGGCCAAGAATGACGTCGTCCCTGGTGCCGGGCCGACAGTCGAATCCGTCGAATTGCGGGCGTCCGATATCCTCCAGGAAAGAGCGCACGAAGGACAGCGGGATATTGAACCTCAAATTATCGAAAGGCGAGAGATGATGGCACTGCCATTCATTTCTGAGATCGGTAATAGCGATCGCGCCTTTGGGATGCCCGCCTTCGAAAATGAGCTCGTTGTTCTTCCAAAGTCGGTGCATTCTGAAATCGGCGAGCTGGATGATGACAGAGACCGCCTCGTCGCGCTTGCTCGCCGGGGCGATCGGAAGATCATCCTTGTCGTAGCACAGGCGCGTGATCGTGATAGCCGACGCCTTCATCGTCCATTGACTGGGAGCAGGCGTTCTGGGCGCGTTATTATCCCCCGATTGTCTTTCCAATGTCCACTCCGGCCAGCACCCCTACAGCCACAACGGTAGAGTATTTCCCTGGTAAATTCCAACGATTTTTTTACGAAAAAACTCCTTTCCCTTAGCTTAAATTAGTTAAGGCACCCGGCGCGCCAGACTGCCGGTGTCACACCGGTTTCACGGGAGAAAACCTTCGTAAAATGACTTTGATCCACAAATCCGCATGCGTTCGCGATCGTTTTCAGCGATGATTCGCTTCCACGCAGCAGCTCCTTTGCGGCGTCCACGCGTATGTGCATCAGCCATTGGTGAGGCGTGATGCCAGTTACTTTCTTAAATCCCTGCGAGAAATGATTGGCGGAGAGACCAGCCGCCGCGGCGATTTCCGCGACGGACAATTCGCAGGCAAGGTTTTTTCTCATGAACTCTTTTGCCGCCGCCTCACGATTGAAGGGAAGGATCGTGTCGTCCGCGCCAGCCTCCGTCTCGCCGAGAGGGTCCTCGATCAGATGAGAGCAGATCGCAATTGCCAGGTGTCTGAGGAGCGCTTCCCGCGCACCGGTTTCTCGATCAAAGAGGGAAAGGATGATGTCGGTGAGATTGCTTAGAACCGGATCCCTCTCGCCTCTTCGGCACCGCAGCTCGATTTTCGGGCTTGTGCTGGATAGCTCCCCGACTTCCTCTATAAGCGTCTTTGGCAGTAAAAAAGTAGCTGAATGAAGGTCAGCATATAAGACGATTGACGCCCCTTCGGAAAGATCGACAAGGCAGACCGATCCCCGCTCGAACTTTCGCGGCAGCGTCCTAGTCCCATCAGCCAGGATATCGCAATGATGGGCTTGTTTGGTGTAGACCATCAGGAAATAAGCGTCGCACACGGGAAGGGAGACAATCGGCCTCTCGCCACCCGGGACATCCTTGGCTATTCTCGTAACGCAAATCGATGAAGCTCTGACAGGCACCGCGTGCAACGCGGCAGCCTCGGGAAGCCCGAAATACGGGCCGAGCGTTTTCAGTTCAAGATAGTCCAGGCTCAATCCCTCTCCTCCAAGACGCCTCCGCGCCTGTGGCATCCGTGAGAACATTTCGGCTGCAGCAGGACCATATTAATTCTGCTGAACGCCCGCGCAATGCTCATTCTCACGGAAAATCAGGTTTCAACCGCGGTGAGAACAAGCGTTGCGATAACGATCACAACTATCTTGTACAATCTTATGGCAACAACCGAAAAGGCCACCAATCCGCAAAACTGGACTGACTGTGGCTGATTTTCCATTCTCAGTATGATATCCGGAGGCTCTGCAGGTCAGAGCCTGTTCTCCGGCGATCTCCTGAAGTCGAACTCGCGAGACCCCGCATAACGCAATCATAGGCCTTGTCACGCTGTCGTTGGCTTACCGGTTGGCGGATGGCAGCGATTTGATGAGCACGCCCGCGATCAGCTGCAAGAACCACCACTTTCTGCCGAAGGTCACTGTCCATTCCCTTGCTGCGCTGGCCGCATACTCGATATTTTTTGCATCAAGTGTCAGCCCATTCTCCACGCAATCTGGATATTGCGGTGCTCTAAGCTTTTTCCAGAAGCACGATCCGAACGTGGAAGGGAAGATCTTGAAACACGACAACTCCTGCCCGGCGAACAGAAAAGCGACGACTGCACGGCGAACGCCCTATTCTGTTTGCGAAGCATCTCAGCTTAGTTTCTCCTCCCAGTTCAGGCGCCAGGATAACCTATCCACAATGGGCTTCATCATCCACTTGCTGCGCGTCAAACAGCGCCAGCAACATGCTGAAAGGCTGTTGAAACTTCTTCCTTTTTCCACATCGATTTTGCCCGCTGTCGACGGTCGCCTGCTTCTGAAGCGGGAGCGGCGAGAGTTCTATCAACGACACTTGCATCAGCCTTTCTATCCCTTCGAGCTTACCAACGCCGAGATCGGTTGCTTCCTTTCGCACCGAAAAGCATGGCAGGCAATTGTCGATCAAAACATCGATATCGCTTTCGTCATGGAGGATGATATCGAACTTGATGACGGCTTTTACAGGAGCCTCGCACTGGCGCTCGCCCATATAGGTCCCGACGATCTCATACGGTTCCCGATCCGTAGAGGTCGTGAGAGCGGCCGTCAGATCGCCACAGCCGGCAAGTTTGCCTTGATCGAGCCCACCTGCCCCGGGCTTGGAATGGGAGCGCAACTGGTCACCCGCGGCGCAGCAATCAAGTTGCTCAAGGCAACCGAACAAGTGGATCGACCCGTCGATGTGTTCTTGCAGATGTTTTGGTTGACGGGCGTCGTGCCGAAGTCGATCACGCCCCATGCCATTCACGAGATTTCCGGCACATTGGGCGGGAGCACGCTCAAACGACGCGAGCCGCTCTTGCAGAAATGCATCCACGAGATCTTGCGCCCGCTTTATCGCAGCAGGATCAAACGGCTCGCTCGATTGGCCGGTAAACGTCGCATTCTGCCCTCCAATGTTGCGGCAAGATAGCATGTCGATATCGATTTTAAGATACAGCCAGATCGCTGACCCCGCTGAGCAAGGTATCTACCTCCGCTATCGAACCGTTCCCCCGAGCAATTTTCGCATCCAGATGCGACGATTGAAGAGACTGGGATTTACCGGATTATCCATGCGTGATCTCAAGCCGTATTTGCGCGGAGAAAAGTCGGGCAGAGTCTTTGGCATCACCTTTGACAATGGCTTTCGGGGCGTTCACACGGATGCTCTACCGACCCTTCAAGAATTGCAATTTACAGCGACAAGCTATTTTGTCGCGAGCCAAATCAGCGGATTCAATATTTGGGACTCACCGTTCGGGGCTCCATACTCGCAATGCATGTCGAAGGAAGAGATACTGGAATGGCTGCAAATGGGCCAGGAAGTCGGTGCCCATGGTCTTGATCATATCGCGCTGACGGAAGTCTCAACTGCGGAGGCAAGACGGCAAATCACCCTTGCTCGTTGCACACTCGAAGACATGTTGGGAACTTCGGTCGACAGCCTCTCCTATCCGTATGGCGCCGTGTCTGAACAGGTCAGATATGTCGTTGAGCAGGCTAGCTATGTCAGCGCGACCACGACCTTTAGCGGAAGGATCTTACCCAAGGACGACATGCTGTGGTTACCACGGCAGACGGTTCGCCAAGTGGATAGCTGGCTTAACGTCTTGAGTAAATGTGCGCTCCGTTAGATCCCGATGAAGTTATCTCTCCTTTATAAAGCAGGTGGTCGCGAGAGAACGATTTGCGTGGGGACCGTCACGCGTGCAAGGCCGCAAATGCTTTCAAATCTTCTGGAATCCTATAGTAGGCTGAAGGTGCCTGACGGAATTCGTCTCCATTTCATCATCATCGAGAACAATGAAACGGCTTCGTTAGATCAAGCTATCGAGAAATTTCGAGAGCAAGTACCGAAGTCGGCCGTTCAATACGAGCTGGAGACGCGGCTTGGGATCGCCTTTGCTCGCAACCGCGCCCTTGAAGCTGCCCTTGCAACCGGCGGCGACATATTAACCTTTGCCGACGATGACGAAACTGTCGAGGAAGACTGGCTCACACAACTGCTTGCTGCGCGGGACGCTCAGGATTTTGATATCGTAGCATCGCCTGTCAGGCTCGCGCCGCCACCGGCAACCGCCTCTTCATGGAACAGGATGGTTTGGTCCGGAATGGACAGAATGAATCGCAACAGCGAAGCGAAATCCATTCGTCTCGTCGAGAGGGGAAAAGCCAAGCACATCAAGCTGGCAACCGGCAGCTGGATGGGAAAGCTGGAATTCTTTCGTCGCACCGGCCTTCGTTTCGACAACACACTTGGCTTAGCGGGTGGCGAGGATTGGCAATTGTGGACCGATGCACTGAAGCTCGGCGCTTCTACGACTTGGACACCCCATGCAGTTTCCCACGAGACGGTTCCCATCGAGCGCTTGACACTCCGTTACCAATACAGGCGCTCTCGGGATCACAGCAGCATCTTGATTGAAAGACGAAATAGCAAGGGCTCAAAAGTGGGGTGGCCACGGATGTTTACCTCGATTTTGGGACGAGTGTGGACGCTGAGCTATTGCATTCTCGCTGCGCCATTGACCGGTGGCAGGACGTTGGTGCGCGCGGCAGCGTGCCTGGGCAGCATAGTTGGGTTGCTGCGGGGTCGTCTCGGGTTCGCGTCGCTGCATTATCAGACGACCAGCGGCTCTTAGCGCCCGACCGGAAATAAGTTGAGTGAAGTCAGCTAGTTGTGATTCCGTTTATTTGCTTGGGAAGAACAGAGACCACAATGAATTGGACTGATTTCACCGGTGGGCAATATGCTCGACGCACGAGCCGGTACGCAACCCGTGCTGCCGAACGCAAGGCACTCATGGCCGAACAGGCCCACGCCGTGGCGCAAGACTGAGCGTTCCGTAATCCAACGTGCCGGTTGAAAGCTCGCGCTTGGCCGCTACAATCAGACAGACGCTCGGTAGATATCAGCCGGGCGGCCTGCGATAACATACGCTCGGCAAGAGCCTCATTTCGGGAACGGATGGTGGCTTACTCCAGTCATTCAATCTGATAATCGCATTTCAATTGCATATTTCGCATGAAATACGTATTTTACGTAAAATCTTTCGTGAGGCAGCCATGAAGCAGTTTACTTTTTCCGACATGAACCGTGCCTCCGGGGAAATCCTCGAGGCGGCGCTGATCGAGCCAATTGCGCTCACCAAACGCGGCAAGCCAAAGCTGGTGATCCTGACAGCCGAAGCCTATGGTAGGCTGAAGGGGCAGCCGCAAGCACAAAGCTACCGGCTGGAGGATGCGCCGGAACACATTCACAACGAATTAATGGAAGGCATCGACGCGATCCTCGACGGGACGCATCGCGATGCTTGAGCGGGGACAGATCGTCCGCTTCCATTATCTTTGGGCGCGCCAGGCACAGGCCGGCGAGGAATCAGGCCGCAAAGCACGGCCGGTCTGTATTGTCGTGCGCTCACCCGGTAACCCCGGCGCTGTCTATCTGTTTCCGATCACGTCGCAGGAACCCAAGCCCGAACGAGTCGTCCTTTCCTTTCCAGAGATGGAGTGCCGCCGAGCGGGCCTTTCCTTTCCCTGTTGGATCATCCTCGACGAATATAACCGCGTCGAACTGGACAAGGCTTTCGACTTCGAGTCGATCAGGCCGATCGGCAATGTGAGCGCAGCTTTTCTCGAAAAGATCGCAACCGCAGTGAAGAAGGCTTCGGCAAACCGTTTGCTAAAGGGCATCACACGCTCATAAGCGTAGATGGATTTCAGGGCGTCCTGCCGGTAAGTTCGGTACGAGAGAATAGCTCGACCATAGAGCGGCGGCTTCACCCGACTGCTGGGTGCGTCCATGCTCGACTGTTTGCGCCCAACGCACCGCTCGTGACCTCCTAATCGCCAGTCGTGACGCCGCCACCGAGCGCGCGGTACGATACTGATTCATTGACGAGTTGGGCGAGCCGGACGTCGGAAAGAGAGACCTCGGCGGCGCGGCGGCGCTCCTGTGCGTCGAGCCAGACGCGCAAGGTGATGGCGCCTGCCCGATACCGCGCCTCGGTTAATCTTTCCACTTCCCGCGCGGCGGAATGGGCATTGCGCAGGCGGCGTGCTCGTTCGGCATAATCGGCGCGGGCTCCGAGCGCGTTGGCGACATCGGCGAATGCATTCAGCAAGGTGGTGCGGAAGCCAGCAACGGCCTCGTCATACTGCGCCCTAGAAACGGTGACCGTCAGCTTCATATCCTTGAGGTTGAGAAATGAGAGGGTGGCACCAAGGCCCAAGGTCGCAACTGGGTTGGAGATGTAGGAAATGAGCTGCTGGCTGCTGGTGCCGAGTCCGCCGGTAAGCGAGATCGCAGGATAGAAGCTGGCGCTGGTCGCGTCGACGCCTCTCAGTGTGGCGCGCAACCGTGCCTCGGCAGCCCGAAGTTCGGGGCGACGGGCAAGCAGGTCGGCGGGCAAACCCGCCGCAATCACTGGCAGTCTCCTCCGCGGCAAGCCCTGCGGTTCGGGAACCGGGCTGGACGCGCCATTCAAAAGCACGGTGAGCACGTTGCGCAGGACAAGCCGCGCCTGCCGCAATTCGGATATCCGAGCCGCCTGCGTTTCGACAGTTTGCTCCACCTCGCGAAGCTCCAGGTCCGACGCCGCACCGCTTTCCACCTGGGTCCGCACCAGAGCCTGTATCTGACTGACATAAGCAAGGCTGCTTTCGGCCGAGGCGATCGACTGATTGGCATGGGCGATGCGAAACCATGTTTCGATCGTCATGCCAATCGTCGCAAGGCGCGCTGCCTGGTAATCCTCGACGGTTGCCTGGGCTTCAAAGCCTGCATTGTCGCGCTGCGCTGCCAGCCTGCCCCATAGATCGACCTCGTAGGAAACGCCGATGGACGCAGACGACGACGAAGACGAAGCAACGTCTCCGTCGAGCGGCTGGTTATTGGAACTGGCGAGATTGCCGTTCAGCTTTGGAAATTGGACATTTGCAGCAAGGTCTGCCTGCAAGCGTGCTCTGCGAACGCGAAGAGCAGCGGCGAAGACATCGTTATTGCGGGCGACCACTTCGCCGATCAGCGTTGTGAGTTTGGAATCTCCAAAAGCAATCCACCACTGATCAGTGCTGGCCGGCGTAGCGTCTGCACGGGCAGAGGCCGACCATGTTGGCCAGGCAGGTAGATTGGGGCGCACAAAAGGTGTCGACAGACTGGTGCAAGCGACAAGGACAGCAGAACAACAAGCTACAATAAATCTGACGAAGACCATAGTTATTCTCTGGAAAGAGCATCGACCGGATCGAGGCGTGAAGCATTCAGGGCTGGCAGGAAGCCGAAGAACAGGCCGATCAGAAGCGCGACAAGACACGCCGCAAGGACGGCGTCGAGAGAAATCACCATCGGGAACTCGCTACCTGGCCCACCGAAGGCAGTGGCAACGCCGAGCGCCAGTCCGACGCCAAGGATGGAGCCGGCGATACAGATGATGACGGCTTCGATGAGGAACTGGAGCATGATGTCGATGCGGCGCGCGCCCACCGCCATGCGCAGGCCGATCTCGCGGGTGCGCTCGGTAACGGAAACAAGCATGATGTTCATGACGCCGATGCCACCCACGATCAGCGAGATGACCGCGACCGACGAAATCAATAGCGTCATCGTCCGCGAAGTGTTCTCCATGGTTCGGCGCAACTGATCGCTATTGAAGACGTAGAAGTCTTGCGTGCCGTGCCTGCGGGTCATCAACCCGACAATGGCACGTTCCGCCGCGATCGTGTCGACATTGTCGGCGATGCGCACCGTCAGTCCGGCGAGGCTGGTCGCCGGGCCGAGCAGCCTGCCGGTTACGCTCGTATATGGAAGGAATATTTGCAGGCTCTTGTCACCTGATGCGCCTGTCGAGCGGACCACCGTACCGATGATGACCACCGGAACACGGTCGATCATGATGATCTTGCCAAGGGGAGATAGGCCGCCCGGGAAAAGCGTAACTGCGGCCCTGTCATCGATTACCGCCTCCTGGCGCCCCTCGGCGACGCTTTCGGCAGAGAAGGCTGCACCTCGAACAAGCTTGAGGCCGTTTACCCGGAAATAATCCTGGCCGACACCGTTGAGGTTGGCGGTGATGGAGATACGCCCGAACCGAATGCGTGCGCTGCTGGACACCAGTGGCGTGACGCTGTCAACATAGTTTTGCGCTTTCAAAGCCTCCGCATCCGCGACGACCAGTGTCGTGATGCTGGCAGCGCGCTCATCGCCCCAACCGCGTCCAGGATAGACCGAAAGCGTGCTTGCGCCGAGTTCGCTGATCTGGGAGAGCACCTTTTGCCGCGTGCCTTCACCCAGACCAACGACCGCGACGACCGCAGCAATGCCGATAATGATACCGAGCATGGTGAGGAATGTGCGGACCCGATGCGCCGCCATCGAGCGCAACGCCATCGGAAAGGCCTCGGCAAGGCGCCGCTGAAAACCCGCCAGAACGCCGATCGGCGCACTGCTCGCGAAGGAAAGCGTTGAAGCAGCGGCGGCCGGTTCACGGCTGCGCCGATCCGAGAGGACGAGCCCGTCGCGAATCTCTATGATGCGGTCGGCATGACCCGCCACTTCCATGTCGTGGGTGACGATGATGACGGTATGGCCGCCGGCGTGAAGCTCCTTGAGGATTTCAAGCACGGTTTCACCGCTCTTGCTGTCGAGTGCGCCGGTCGGCTCGTCGGCAAGGATGATGCGGCCGCCATTCATCAACGCGCGAGCGATGGACACGCGCTGCTGCTGGCCGCCGGAAAGCTGGTTGGGACGATGGTCAACGCGTTCGCCGAGCCCGAGCCGGCCCAGAAGCGCCCTTGCCCGCGCGCGTCGGGACGCCGCGTCGAGGCCGGCGTAGACGGCCGGCATTGCCACATTATCGGCTGCATTCAGCGTTCCGAGAAGATGGTAGCGCTGGAAGATAAACCCGAAATGCTCCCTTCGCAGCGCCGCCAGTTCGTCCGCGTTGAGGCCGGAGATGCTGCGTCCGCCGACACGGTAGTCGCCGGCAGTCGGCTGATCGAGGCAGCCGAGGATGTTCATAAGCGTCGATTTACCGGAGCCGCTTGCGCCGACGATCGCGACGAGTTCGCCACTTTCGATATGAAGGTTGATCCCGGCAAGCGCGGTAATGGTTTCCTCGCCCGCATGGAACAGCCGCGAGACATTTTCTATTTCCAGCAGGACGGTCATATCATCCCCATGGCGTTGGGGTCCGATGCCTGGCCATCGGCTGGAATGACGACTTCCTCACCGATCTCCAGACCGTCGATCACTTGAGCCTTGATCCTGTCAGTTACTCCTATTGTGACGAGACGCTCGGAAAGTTCACCAGAAGGGGAGCGGACCTGGACGCGATAGCGACCGCTTGGATCGCGCCCGGTTAATGCGGACCATGGGGCGAGCGGCACGTCCTTGGCCCGCCCGACCACAATCGCGACGACAGCCGTCATCATGGGCCGCAGCCGACCATCGGGATTGGGTGTCACGAACAGTCCGCTGAAATAGATCGCCGAAGTGGTGGCCTGGCCGCCCGTTGCGGCTGCAGTCGTCGATTCCGTCGCGATCGTCGCCGGCGCTGGCTCGATCTGCTCCAACCTGCCAACAGTCGGAGTTCGGGTATCACCCGTAATCGTGAAACGAACGGTTTGGCCGGGCTTCACGCGGGAAATATCGGCTTCCGATATCTGTACCTTGACCCGCATAATATTAAGCTGCGCCAGCACGACGACTGTCGGTACGGTCTGATTGGAGTTCAGTGTCTGCCCCGCTTTGGTCACGACCGCGACCACGACGCCGTCCATCGGTGCCACGACCTTCGTGTAGCCGAGATTGGCTTTGGCGTTCTCGACCTCAACCGTAGACTGGGCGATCTGCGCCTCCAGTGCCTCCACCTCCGCCTCAAGCGTCCTGAAAGTCGCCTCCGCCGTCTCAAGCTCGGCCGGGGAAGCTGCCCGCTGGCGGGCCATGGTGCTCTGTCTATTGTAGGTTTGCTCCGCCTGCCGGAGCTGAATGCCGCGCGCCTTGCGCTGAGCCTTGACATTGGCCAGAGCTGCTTCGGCGATGCGAAGCGCGTTCGCCTGCGCGGTGGAGTCGATCTCGGCAATCAGATCGCCGGCCTTGATGGCCTGACCGAGCTCGACATGCAGCGCCTTCAATTGGCCGGAGACCTGCGCGCCGACGCTGACGATCCGGGCGGGTTCGAATAGACCGTTGGCAAGCACCGTTTCTTCCACGGATCCGAGCACGACCCGCTCGGTGAACACAGATGGCTGCGGCGCTTCGAAAACGCCTCGCGCCGACCCAATGGCGATCAGCGCTACCGCGATTATTCCTCCGATTGCCAGAGCCCGTCCAATACGTTTCGACAGCTTCATTCTTGTTCTTACCAATCGCAGTTTATTTGCTCGAAAGGGCGCCCGTCGGCCGGACCAGATCCATTCCCTGCATCGACATTACTTGCCGAGATGAACGTATATCGCGTCGGACGGGCGATCAGCCGTGCGCAGGTCGTCCACCAGCTTTGAAAAGGCGATGGCGAACAAGGACATGATGATACAAATCGTTGCGAAGTTACGCGCGAGCATGATTGCCCCTTTCGAACACCACACTTGCGCGCCGCGATGAAAGTTGGGCGCAGATTGCATGGAGATTGCGTGGAGGGCGAGCGTCTTGCCCGGCGAGAGTTGCTCACTCGGCCGGAATAGACAATCGTGATTCAATAAGGGGAAAATCGCCGCCCCGCCTGATGGTCGTTCCGGCATTGCTGACCAGCATCGAAAGAACGATGCCAAGCGAGGCGACGAAAAGACATATGACGATGAAATATCGCTCGACCATGTCGCCCCTCGTCACGGTCAAAACGCGCCATTTCCGATTAGACGGGGCGGAGGATGTGCATCGGTCTGGCGGAGGCCGTCTTACTTCGTCATCCTGATTTTCGCCGACAAGCCAACCCAATGCCCGCCAGTGACGTTCAATGGAGCCAAGTCGCCTGCCGAGATTATGCTCGGTCAATATTCGTTGCCTTCATAAGGGATGTCCCAATCATCGCGCCAGCCGGGAGGCATTCCATCGTCTTCCCAGCGATAGCCTTCCCAACGATCGAGGTCGCTGTAGAATTGGTAATCCTGATAGTGATCGTGCCAATAGCTGTCGACGTGGAAGGAGATGACAGGAACCGCTACCTCTCGCGCATAGGCGGGCACATAGACCCGCCGCTCTTCGTGGACGATCTGAATGTGCGCTCCTGACGCCCAGCCGCGAAGGCCCGAGGCGCTGACGTCGCACCAGGTATAGCGCGCGAGGCAGCCGTGAATGGTCATTGCCGTGCCGGCGCCCAGCACACCGACGGCCGGAAACCTGACGCTTGGCCCGGAGCGGACGTTGATATTGACGCCGGAATAACCGGCAACCTCGGCAGCGCGGCCGGGCTGAACAAAGCCGGCGAGCATGAATGCTGTCGCGACGTAAACGATGGGTCTGATTTTCATAGGCTTACTCCTGCCGACATGACACGTCAGCCTTCTTCGTGACCAAACTCGCGCCTTGTTATCGAGAGTTGACGCAGGTTGCGTGGAGACTTCATGGAGACTCACACGCCCGACGTGGCCTATTCGCTTCTGCCTGAGCGGATTAGTTGAGCATTTCCATCGACCGGTCGGTCATCTCAAACGAGGGAGAATTCCTTCAACCATTTGCGGAAAAGATGCATTGAGGCGTCATGACGGTGGCGCGGTCATTGTCCGTGGATTTGTGCGCATTGAGAAAACTATTTCTACAAATTCCATAGAAATAGACATTATAGCTTTCACGCGTCAGCGCCCGGTCCGTAGGCTGTCCTCATATGTCAATTAGCTGCCAAACAGTTGGGGATCGATATGGGCTTGTTTCGTTCGGCGATGATGGGTGTCGCCGTCGCCTTTGGGGTAGGGTTTGCATCGGCTCAGGCGGCCGATCTTTCGGAGATCCGGATCGACTGGGCGACCTATAATCCGGTCGGCCTTCTTCTGAAAAAGGAAGGTCTCCTGGAAAAGGAATTCGCCAAGGACAAGATCAGCATCCGCTGGGTCCAGTCTGCCGGCTCGAACAAGGCGCTGGAATTCCTGAACGCGGGCTCGATCGATTTCGGCTCGACGGCAGGCGCTGCGGCGCTGATCGCCCGGGTCAACGGCAATCCGGTCAAGTCGATCTACGTTTACTCGCGTCCGGAATGGACGGCTCTGGTCACCCGCGCCGACAGCCCAATTTCCACCGTCCAGGATCTGAAGGGCAAGACGATCGCGGTCACGCGCGGCACCGATCCGCACATCTTTCTCGTCCGCGCCCTGGCGGATGCCGGGCTGAAACAGTCGGACGTGAAGCTGGTGCTGTTGCAGCATGCCGACGGCAAACTGGCGCTTCTGCGCGGTGACGTCGATGCCTGGGCCGGGCTCGATCCACTGATGGCGGCTGCCGAGGTGGAAGACAAGGCGAAGCTCTTCTACCGCAAGCCGGAAAACAACACATGGGGCGTGCTCAACACTACCGAGACCTTCGCCGCCGAGCATCCCGACATCGTCAAGCGGGTCATTGCTGTCTACGAACAGGCGCGCGCCGATGCGATCGCCAATCCCGCCGCGCTGAAGGCGGCTCTGGTGGAAGCGGCCAAGTTGCCGGACGATGTCATCGCCAAGCAGCTTGAGCGCACCGACATTTCCCAATCGACCATCGGCGATCAGCAGCGCGACACGATTTCGAAAGCGGGCCTCGCGCTGCAGAGCGCCGGCGTCCTGCCCGCCGACGTCGATATCCGGAAAGTCACCAACGAGCTGATCGACGATCGTTTCGCGGTTAGCAAAACGCAGTAAGAAAGCACGTATCATCGCCATGACGGACTTGGCCGAGACCGGCATCAAGACAGAAACGGTAACGCCGCGCTCGGTCGCGGCGTCGACCTTTTATGGAGTGGGTGGCAAGGCTGTCGTGGCCATCTTGCTGCCGGCACTCGGACTGCTGTTCTGGGAAACCGCCGTCGCGGCGGGCTGGTTTTCCGGCCGTCTCATGCCGCCGCCATCCAGGGTCGCGGCGACACTTTGGTCGCTCTGGAAATCCGGCGAGTTGCCCAATCATATCGCCATCACCGGCTTGCGGGTCCTGCTCGGGTTTGTCATCGGCGCCGGCACCGCGACGGTTGCCGGCGCCGTGACCGGATATTTCGGGCTCGCACGACGGCTGGTCGATCCCTCGCTGCAGGCGCTGCGCTCGATCCCGTCAATCGCCTGGGTGCCGCTCTTCATTCTCTGGTTCGGGATTTTCGAGGCCTCGAAAGTGGCTCTGATCGCCGTCGGCGTATTCTTTCCTGTCTATCTCGGCGTGTCCGGTGCCATCCTGTCGGTCGATCGCAAGATCGTCGAGGTCGGGCGCATCTTCCGCCTGTCCGGCTTCGCGCTGGTGCGGCGGGTTATGCTGCCCGCAGTCTTGCCGGCGTATGTGACGGCCCTGCGTTCCGGTCTCGGTCTTGGCTGGATGTTCGTCGTGGCGGCGGAATTCATGGGCGCTTCGGAAGGACTCGGTTATCTCCTTGTCGACGGCCAGCAGCTTGGCAAACCGGACCAGATCATGGCCGCCATCATCACCTTCGCCATTATCGGCAAGTTGACGGACAGCCTGCTGCTCGCGGCAACGACCCCCTTCCTGAACTGGCAGGACAGTTACAGGCGCGAGGGATGAGCCGATGCTGACGCTGCGGAACCTGGGAAAGACCTATGCAAACGGCGTGCGCGCACTCGATGGCTTTTCGCTCGGCCTTGCGCCAGGCGAGATCGTTGCCGTGATCGGCGGGTCGGGCTGTGGCAAGAGCACGCTGCTGCGGCTGATCAGCAGCCTGGAAACGCCCACGCATGGAACGGTCGAGCTCAACGGCGAGCCGGTCACAAAGCCGCATCCGTTGATCAACCTGATCTTTCAGGAGCCGCGCCTGCTTCCCTGGCTGAGCGTTGCCAACAATGTCGGCTTCGGCCTTGCCGAACTCGAAGGCGATGATCGTAAGCAGCGGGTAGAGGCGGCGCTGGAAATGGTCGGCCTCGGAAAATTCGGCGGGCGCTGGCCGAAAGAGCTGTCGGGGGGCCAGGCCCAGCGGGTAGCAATCGCTCGCGCGCTCGTCACCCGGCCGGAAGTGCTGCTGCTGGATGAACCTTTTTCGGCGCTCGATGCCTTCACGCGCGCCGATCTGCAGGATCACCTCCTCGACATCTGGTCGGAAACGCGTCCGACGCTCGTGCTGGTGACACATGATATCGAAGAGGCGCTTGTGCTGGCGGACCGGATCGTCGTCATGCGGCCGTGGCCAGGCCGTATCCTCGATGAAATCAGGATCGACCTGCCAAGAAGACGTGACCGGGCATCCGTATCATTCGAAGCCGCCAAACGGCAGTTGTTATTGTCGCTCAATCGATCGCTGCAGCCGTCCTGAGAAGACGAGGCAGAGGCTCTTGGCTTCGTCCGCCTTGTGCATAGAGCAATTCCAGGAAAAGTGCGCAGCGGTTTTCCGTCCGGAATTGCGAGGAAACAAAGAGATAGAGCGGTTCGGAGATTCCGTGAAAAGCTGAACCGCTCTAGATGATCTATTGCCTTGAAGGGAAGTGAACCAACGACCCTGTTGTTACAAGAGTCATCTCTCTCAAATTCCCCAGTAGCGAACATTGGCTCCAACTGAATGGAACGACGGGAAAAAGCGCGTGTCGCGCGCCTTCAGTTCCAGGCCTTACAGACCTGCTTGCCAGCCAATTTGGCTTAACGGCGGGGTTCACCGCGACGGTGACAGTTAAATCGATAAATCTCCATGCGGTCAGGTTGAGTTGGCCAGGCCTCAGGCCGCGGTCATAATAGCGGCCGCAAAGTCGCGATAGGAGTGTAACGGACGGCCCAGGATATTCGTCAGCCGTTCGACGTCGTCGACCGCGGGGATCATGCCGTCACTGACATAGCGTTCGGCCATCAGGCGCATTTCATAGGCCGTCCATTTCGGCATGAAGGTCGCCATGTTCTGCTCGAACCCGCTCGGATCGTCGCCGCCATAGGCGACCGAGCGGCCCAGGAGGTCCGACCAGATCTTCGCCACGCCGGGACCAGTCAGCGTGTCGGGTCCGACCAGGTTGATGGTCTCGATCGGCAGCTTACCGGGCGCGGAATCGCGACGGATCAACTCGATCGCGGCGACCTCGGCGATGTCGCGCGCGTCCACCATGGCGACGCCCTTGCTGCCGATCGGCATCGGATAGACGCCGTGGCTCAGGATCACGTCCTTGATCATCAGTTCATTGTCGATGAAGTAGGTTGGGCGCAGGATAGTGGCGCTGAAGCCCATCTGCACGAGCATGCGCTCGGCGCCGAACTTCACGGCAAAATGCGGCACGTTCACTGCATGATCGGCTTCGAACACCGACAGATAAACGACCCGCTCGACGCCTGCCTCGCGGGCGATGTTGAGCGTGACGATTGCCTGGGTGAATTCGTCGCCGGTGACGGCGTTGAGAAGGAAGAGCGTGCTCACGCCCTTGAAGGCGCTGCGCAGGGCATCGATGTCGAGCAGATCGCCCTGAGCGACTTCGACGCCGACCGGGACATTGGCCTTCGAGGGGTCGCGGGTCAGCACGCGCACCTTGGCGCCGCGCTGGGTAAGCTGTTCGACGACGTGGCGGCCGACACGGCCGGTAGCGCCAGTAACGAGAATGGTCATGGTGGTTACTCCGGGTTGGGTTCAGTTGACAGCCATCAATTTAGTGATCCATATTTATCCCGATAGACGCTATATCTGGACGCACTGTCCCACTGGTGAAACACATGGATCTGCTCGCTCTTGCCGATTTCAATCTGGTCGCCCGCCATGGCGGGTTCGGAAAGGCCGCTCGCGCAGCCGGCCGTCCGAAGGCAACCCTGTCACGGCGCGTGGCCGAGCTGGAGGCAAGTCTCGAGCTGCGCCTGTTCGAGCGCGGTGCACGGACGCTGAAGCTGACGGAGGAGGGGCGCGCACTCTTTGAGCGAACGGGCGCGCTGCTGACCGAGCTTGACGAAACTGCAAAGGCGATCGCATCGGGCGGACATAGGCCCCGAGGCCGATTGCGGATCAGTGCACCCTTGCTGTTCTCCCAGACAGCGTTGGGAAAGCTTGCAGCGGGATTCGTCCTGAAATATCCCGAAGTTCAGCTCGAGATTACGACGGAAGACCGCGCCGTCGACATGATCGAGGAAGCCTATGATGTGGTCATTCGCGTGAATCCGGAGCCGGATGAAAGTCTTGTCGGCCGCGTCTTCCTGCACGATCGGCTGGTTGTGGTGGCAAGTCCCGAGCTGCCGTGCCCGACGGGCAATGATGCCGTTCCCGCCGTCACCCGTGGGTCGATGGCCCGGGCTGAATCGTGGGAGGTGACGACCTCGGCGGGAAAATTGCGTCTCGCGGCAAGGCCGGTTCTGAGCGTTTCCTCGTTCATCATGGTTCGCGATGCCGTTCGCGCCGGCGTGGGCGCGGCGCGTCTACCGCTATCGCTCGCCAGCCCCGATCTGGCCGCCGGCAGGCTGGTCAGCTGGGGCGAAGTGGAAGGATTTCAGACCGCCCTTTGGGCGCTCTACCCGACGCGGCGGCTCCTCAGCGCCCGCGTTTCTGCCTTTCTCGACTATCTGAAGGAAGCATTCCCGCAGGGGACACCCGCTGAACTCGCAGCCTATGTCGAGGCATGAGGAGCGCGCGGTCGACAGGAGAGCCTATAGGCGCTCCGCTTTGCCGAGCCGGATCCACGGAGCGGCTCGGGCTTGCCTCACCCGCCGAAGCCGCGTCGGCCTCTGCTCGCAAGCGGCCGCGCAAGGTCGAGATTACAGAAGAAGCCTGTCAGCATCGGGCGGGCCGATGAGGTTCTCGTCACCACAGGAGAAAAGCGCCGGCTCGGTTCGGATCACTCCAGTCGGCCCCATGCCGGGTCCCACTGCACGCCTTCGGACAATTCCACATAGATGGGCCTCAGCGTCTCGCCGGTCATCTTGTTGCGCGCCGCCATAAAAGCGTCATTGGGCTCCATTTCCTCACCGAGGAAAATGACATCATCTTCGCCGGGTGGTGTTTCCTTGCGCAGGAAGCCCCTGATCTGATCGCCGGAATGATAGAATTTGACGATAATGGAGCCAGGCGGAACCTCGTTCTTGCGATATCGCCGGTAGCTTTCCATTTTGCACCTCCTTACTCGGCCTGCATTTGCCGAATAACTATGGTTATGATCCGAACCGTCTGGCCCCAGCTTGGTTCCCGAAGCCCCTCCCCGGTTGCTTCCGGGCGCGAATGCCCTAACTAGCGGTAGTCGATACCCTTCACCCGAGGCTGACATGACCGACGATGTCTTGCTGACATTCAATGCGGGATCCTCGACCTTGAAAATAGGGATCTTCGAGCTTGCGGGCACGCAGGCCCGCAATGTCGGCCGCGGAAGGATCGACTTCGATCAAACCCCGCTGATGCTTCGCTATTCCATCGGAGACGATAAATACCAGAAGGCGGTCAAGGGCGATAACGATGCAAATTTCGTCTCCGTCGTCGCCGAAACCCTGGAGCATATGCTCGCTCACCTTCCAGGCCGGCTGCGCGCGGTCTCCCATCGCGTCGTCCATGGCGGTATGACGTTTCGGGAGGCGACGCTGCTCGACGATGCCGTGATCGACCGGATCGAGAAGCTCACTCCCCTTGCTCCCCTGCATCAGCCGCAGGCCCTGCGCGTCATCCGGTCCATCGAAAAGCTTCGACCGGACGTCAGGCAAGTCGCTTCGTTCGACACGGCCTTCCACTCGTCGCAATCCGACCTTGTTCGGAGGCTGGCAATCCCGCGCGGCATGCATGATGATGGCGTGCGTCGATACGGCTTTCACGGCCTTTCCTATAAGTACATCGCCTCGCAGCTTCGCAAGATCGATCCGGCAGCCGCCAGCGGTAAGGTCGTCGCATGCCATCTCGGCAGCGGCGCCAGCCTTTGCGCGATGGAAAATGGCGCCAGCCACGACACCAGCATGGGATTTTCGGCACTGGACGGGATCCCGATGGCGACGCGTCCCGGCTGGCTCGACCCGGGCGCGCTGCTCTATCTGATGAGAGGCGGGATGCCGCAGCCGGAACGGATCGAAGACTTTCTCTACCACGAATGCGGCCTGCTTGGCGTTTCCGGCATCAGCGGCGACACGCGCGTTCTGCTCGAAGACAACAGGCCGGAAGCCGCTGAAGCCATAGATCTCTTCTGCCTGCGCATATCAGGCGAAGTCGGCCGGATGTGCGCGACCATCGGCGGCCTCGACGCTCTCGTCTTCACGGCCGGCATCGGCGAAAACCAACCTGAGATCAGGGCCCGCGTCGCACAGAGGTTGCAATGGTTGGGTATCCAGATCGATGACGACGCGAACCGGCGCAATTCGACCTCGATCTGTGCAGGCTCCAGCCAAGTGAAGCTGTTCGTGATCCCGACCGATGAGGAACAGGTTATCGCCGACGAGGCCCTTGCGCTCATCGGGTGACGAAAACGAGGAGACGGAAATGAATGCAGTCACCACGCCGCTTTCACCCGAAGAACTCTCTCTGATCGACCGCTACTGGCGGGCCGCCAACTATCTCTCCGTCGGCCAGATCTACCTGATGGACAATCCGCTGCTGCGTGAGCCGCTGAGGCCCGAGCACATCAAGCCGAGACTGCTCGGCCACTGGGGCACGACACCGGGTTTGAACTTCATCTATGCCCACCTGAACCGCGTCATCAAGGCGCGCGATCTCGATATCATCTACATATGCGGACCGGGCCACGGCGGTCCCGGCATGGTCGCCAATACCTATCTCGAGGGCACCTACAGCGAGATTTATCCGGATATTTCCGAGACCACGGAAGGGATGCAAAAGCTGTTCAAGCAGTTTTCCTTCCCCGGTGGCATTCCAAGCCATGCGGCACCCGAGACGCCGGGCTCCATCCACGAAGGCGGCGAGCTCGGCTATGCGCTCGTCCATGCCTTCGGCGCTGCTTTCGACAATCCCGACCTCGTCGTTGCCTGTGTCGTCGGCGACGGCGAAGCCGAAACCGGGCCGCTGGCGGCAAGCTGGCATTCCAACAAATTCCTCAATCCGGCGCGCGATGGCGCAGTGCTGCCCATCCTTCATCTCAACGGCTACAAGATCGCCAATCCGACGATCCTCGGCCGGGCAAGCGATGAGGATCTCAGAAACCTGTTGTCCGGCTACGGCTACGAGCCGTTTTTCGTCGAGGGGCACGAGCCCCCCGCAATGCATCAGGCGATGGCCGCCACATTCGATCAGGCGTTCGACCGCATCCGCGGCATACAGAGGAACGCGCGCGAAAAGGCATCGCCCGAAGGAATGCCGCGCTGGCCGATGATCGTCCTGCGCAGCCCGAAAGGCTGGACAGGCCCCAAGGACGTCGACGGCAAGAAGGTCGAAGGCTTCTGGCGGGCGCATCAGGTGCCCGTCGCCAACTGCCGCGGCGACGAGGGCCATCGCAAGATCCTGGAAGACTGGATGCGCGGCTATGATCCGGACGATCTCTTCGATCGCCACGGGCGGCTGAAGGCCGAGCTGCAGGCGCTGGCGCCTGAGGGCGAAAGGCGCATGGGCGCCAACCCTCATGCCAATGGCGGCCTGCTTCGCAAGGAGCTTCTGACCCCCTCCATCGAGGATTACGCCATCGAGATCGGCGAGCGCGGCAGCAAGCAGGTGCAATCGACGGAGATTCTTGGCCACTACCTGCGCGACATGCTGAAGCTCAATGATGTCAAACAGAATTTCCGCATCTTTGGCCCCGACGAGACGGAATCGAACCGCCTCGGCAGCGTCTTCGAAGCCACCGATCGCGTCTGGATGGAGCCGATCGAAGACTATGACGTCCATCTCGCCCCGGATGGCCGGGTGATGGAGGTTCTGAGCGAGCATCTCTGCCAGGGCTGGCTGGAAGGGTACCTGCTGACCGGCCGGCACGGGCTCTTCTCGTGCTACGAGGCCTTTATTCATATCGTCGATTCCATGTTCAACCAGCATGCCAAATGGCTGAAGGTTTCGCGCGAGCTGCCATGGCGCAAGCCGATCTCGTCGCTGAACTACCTTCTGACGTCACATGTCTGGCGGCAGGACCACAACGGCTTTTCCCATCAGGATCCGGGCTTCGTCGATCTCGTCGCCAACAAGAAGGCCGACGTGGTGCGCATCTACCTGCCGCCGGATGCCAATACGCTGCTGTGGGTCGGCGATCATTGCCTGCGTACATACGATCGGATCAACGTCATCGTCGCCGGCAAGCAGCCGGAATCGCAGTGGCTCGGCATGGACGAGGCGATCACCCATTGTAAGGCCGGCGCCGGCATCTGGGATTGGGCGAGCTACGAGGATAATACGATCGCCCCCGACCTCATCATGGCCTGCGCCGGCGATGTGCCGACCATGGAGACGCTTGCCGCCGTCATGCTACTCCACGAGGCAATCCCGGACCTGAAGATCCGCACTGTCAACGTGGTCGATCTTCTTGCCCTGCAGGATCCGGAGCAGCATCCGCACGGCCTCGAGCATCAGGCATTCGACGGGATCTTCACCACGGATAAACCTGTCATTTTCGCTTATCACGGCTATCCCTATCTGATCCATCGGCTGACCTACCGACGGACCAATCACGACAACATCCATGTGCGCGGGTTCATCGAGGAAGGCACGACGACCACGCCATTCGACATGACCGTGCTGAACGAGCTGGATCGGTATCATCTTGCTCTTGAAGCGATCAACCGCGTGCCGGGTCTGGCCGAAAAAGTTCCGAACGTCATCGAAGGCCTGCAGGCAAAGCTCACCAAGCACCACGACTATGTCCGGCGTCATGGCGAGGACATGCCGGAAATTCGGGACTGGCGGTGGAAGCGGTAAGCAGTTCAGCGTTTCAGGGAATTGCTCTATCTCTTTCTTGTCTCGCAATTCCGGACGGAAAACCGCTGCGCACTTTTCCTGGAATTGCTCTAACCATCAAGATTTGGCCGAGTGCTCCGGTTTTCCCTTTCGCTTGGTCGATGCCATGTCGCGAAGTTCCTTTTCGCTCATGGAGTCGACCATGCTCTTCGATGCCCCCTTCAGCTCGCTCTTCTTCGTCTCACCGCGTTTGGCGGCGAGCGCCGCACCGGCTGCCATTTGTTGAGATTTCGACTTTGCGGGCATGATGAGCCCTCCTTCGATTTGTTTTCGATCTCGTTTGCCTATCCGGCCAAGCGCACCAGCAGGATGATCAGCACCACCGCGGCGAGACCGCCGATGAATACGACGCGCTGCCACCGCCGTTTGAGGATGATCTCGCCTTGGCGAACATCCTCGGCCGCGAAGGTGCGCGGTTCTTCCTTGTCTGAATCGCCTTGGTCTTTTCCATTCATTGCAACATTCCGGACGCCGGATTTCGGCGACCATTCATCTCATGCAGGGTGCGCCCGGCACCGCCGGTCGCGGAGAGCACGAGCCTATGATTGATAGGTGCCGACGAGGCTTGCCTCTGCCAGCGTGTGTTTCTTCACCTTCTGCCACATCGCCTCTGCCCCGACGGCATCCGGAAGCGTAACCCTCGGCACATCAAGGGCGGCGAGCCGAAATATATAGCGATGAGGTGGATCGCCCCGCGGCGGCCGGGGACCGTCATAGCGCGCATTGCCGAAATCGTTCCTGTAAAAGCGGAGCGCCTGCTCCAGTGTCGTATCGACGCTTTCGGCCAGTCCAGTCCAAGCCGCCGGAATGTTGGCAATGCCGCAATGGCAAAACGTGCCGCTCGGCGCGTCCGGATCTTCGACGATCAGGGCAAAGCTCTGGGTTTTAGCGGGAGCGCCGCCCCAAGAGAGCGGAGGGAACAAATTCTCGCCTTCCAGCGCGTATTTGCTCGGTATCGGCTCGTCCTCAGCGAAAGCCTTGCTGATCAACGTCAAAGCCATCAGGGTCCTCCTTTCTGTCGTGGATTCATGCGTTTGTGAAGTACTGGACATAAGGTGCAACCCGTCAGCACCATTATTGTTCCCGGCGCGGAACATTCATATTCAAGCGCGGTTCTGTGCATCCAAAAGGGAGGCAAAAATGACGGATGAACGGTTCGAATGGATCAGCAGGCGAGCCTACGCCATTTGGGAAGCTGCGGGACGCCCCTGGGGATGCAGCCACCTCCACTGGGAACAGGCGGCCGCGGAACGTGAGATCATGGAGCGAACGCGAGCATCCATCGACGGCGAAGAAGTGCTGATAAGGCTTCAGCAGAAAGTTGCGACGCGCGGAGCCGAGAATGATGCCTCTGCGAAGGAGAGTAACGTCGGATAGTTTCTACAGGAAATTCCCGGAGAGATTTCACCCCTAATTCTGAGTTCCGTCGCGGTTCGGCTGGGCCGGCGTGCTCTTGGTGCCCTGCTGATTGTTTTCCGACCGGTCGGTTGGCGCGGGCTGGGCCGCCTGTCCGGCAGGCGTGGTATTGTTGATCGTGCCGCCCTGCGGCTGTCCGCCGGAGGAGCTTATGGTCGGCGCTGTATTCTCCGATTGATTCGGCTCGATGTAGCGGCCCCATAGTTCGACGCCGGCCCACACAATTGCCGCCAGAACCAGCGCCGTGACCAAAACGGCGAAAAGATGCACGCCGCGTACGCCCTGACGGGCCTCGGTCGCGGATAGCGGCTTTTTGGGTTCCTCAGATGCCATTGTAAGCCTCCGTTCGTTGCAAATGCCATAGCGGCCTAACCTCAGCGCCGCGAGATGGTTCCATCGCGCAACGCCGCGCCCCGTCGGCATCGGACGGAACAATGCATATAGCCCGACGTTAGCCTTATGAGGCTGCAGATCGTGCCAAGCGGACGCGATGGTGCTGAAGAATATGGAGATTTTTCCGCTTTCTCTCCATAGCCAACGAAACGGCAGACGAGCTTCCCACCCATCCGATCCGCAGCCTTCCCGGCATCTGGGAGGTCGAAGATATCGGCCTCTCAAGCCGTGGTTCCGATCGCAGTGGACGACGAGCCCAATTGGAAACGTTTTTCGCCACGGGAACCCATATCGTCATCGAGGTGAACAATGGCAAAGGATATCACCAACGCAGTATCGCCGACGGCGATGCCAGCTTCTACGCAATCGTTTCAACGCAGGTTCGATTGGCCGCGCCATTTGAATAGCTGGACCCTGCCCAGATGCCGTCGCGTCCTCCTGTCAGCGGCGATAGCGGCTGCCATTTCCTCGACCTTTACACTTGCTCAACAAGCGCCGAACGACGACCGATGCAAGGCCACGGACACCAGTCGCCAGACCGAAAACAATCAGACAGGCGACGCGCAGGCAACTCCGACACCGGACAGCAATCCAAGTCAGAAGCTGGCGTACTGCGGCGGCGTTCTCAAGCCGCCGGCCATCGGCGACAGTCAAATGGAAAAGCCCGCACCAAAGGTCGGCAATACGCCCGTCATCAAGCCGGACGATCAGCAAAATGGCCAGCAGAACAGTCAGCAGCCCAGCAAATGAGGATGCATCCTTACGGCTTCGGCTCCGGTTGTTCGAGTGGACCGCTGGTCACGGTCGTATCCCGGCTGTTTCCGGCAGTGAATGGCTTGATGACGAGAATGGACAATACCGATGCGATCATCAGGCCGAAAACTACGATCAACAACATGCGCATCTCGGCGTTTCCATCTATCGCGTTTTGCGAACGGCAAGGTTGCTGTCGTGTCCGACAATGCCGCCCGCCTGCCGGGAGATCGCTTCCGCGCGCTGCTTGGCTTCGTGATTTTCGACGGATCCCTCGATGATGACGCGTCCGCGGCTTACGGTTACGAAAATGCCTGCGGCATCGAGCAGACCATCCGCTTTCAGCCTGCCTACGATCTCCGCACGGATTTCGGCATCGGCCCTTTCATGTTTCTGTGCCGAAGGCACATCTTCCTCTGCTGACAAATCGTCGAGCTGCTGCGATTGGGGGCCGGACTGCACCTCGGAGATCCTGAAGAAGACTTCATCGACCTCCTGTTTGCGGCGCTGATCGCATTCGGCAGAATCCTCGCAACGCGCATCGTCCGTACCGGGCTGCGGCGGGATATCCCGCGCCGATGCTCCGGCCGCGGCGTCCTGCATGACATCTCCTGAGCCACCGGCCGCCTGATCGAGCGCCTGCAGGGTGCGAATATCGGCACGATCCGGAGGATCCCTTGCCGTTTTCCTGTTCTTGATCTCGGTCATCGTTTTCTCCCATGTTTGATAGGGAAAAACCTTTGTCGCCCGGGAATGTTCCGCTCTTGATGCCGATGGTCACGAACCTATCGTCAGCATCTCGAAGGATACGATCTTGTGATGCTCCTGAAGAGAAGCGAGCAATTGCGCGCCGCCGGCATCCAATTCCGCCCGCATCCATCGTACCTCGTAAGAAATGTGCGCCGTTGCCTCCATCGGACCCATCGTCTTGCCGATAAAGGCGAAGGTATATCCGCGCGGCTCAAGCGCCGTTTGTACGTCGGCGATCGCAACGCCGGCATCGCGCGGAAGTTCGATCACGAACCGCGCCTTTTGCCGGCGCCGTATCAGCTTGTCGAACCATTTGAGGGGCGATAGCACGATAAAGGCGATGACGGCGCCGGCCGAACCGACGACCAATTGTCCGCCGCCAATACACAGGCCGATCGCTGTCATGATCCACAGGGTCGCCGCCGTCGTCACGCCGGTCACCAGATCCCCACGCTTGAGGATTGCGCCGCCGCCGATGAAGCCGACCCCGGTCAACACACCGAGAGGAAAGCGCAGCACGTCCATCGAGGCGAATGACTGCGGTGTCTTACCCAGCGTCGACAGCAGGAGATTGGCCTGGATCATCGTCAGGCAGGCTGCCAATCCCACCAGGATCGTCGTCCGAAATCCGGCTGCATGACCGCCAACCTCACGGTTTATGCCGACCAGCGCACCGGCGGCCGTCACCAATGTGAGCCGAACGACGATATCGAGCCAGCTCGGATTGAGAGGCATATCATCCATCAGATTCAGCACGGCATTCTCCGGCAAAAGACCCCTTGGGACAATTCTCTCATGTGAGAACCACGTTGTGGGCTTTTCGTTCCGCGGCATCGTTCGTCCATCGTTCGTCCAGGGACGGCAAATTCCGATCGTGGACTTTTAACAGTGGGGGATCGTGAGAACGACGGTCGTGCCTCCGCCCTTGCGGCTGTCGATCGTGGCGTAACCGCCATGCGCCTCGGCAATGGCCTTGACGACGGCAAGACCAAGGCCGGAACCCCCACCTCTCCTCGTCCTGGCGTCATCAGCTCTCCAGAAACGCTCGAATGCCCGCTCGCTCTCAGCGGTCGTCATGCCCGGCCCATTGTCCGAGATCATGATGACGCACAGGTTCTCAATCCCTTGCGAGACCAGGCGCAATTGCGACCTCGGAGCATAGCGCGTGACGTTATCGAGGAGCGCAAGCACGGCCTGCCGGATGCGCGCCCGATCGGCCTGCACCACGATGCTCTGCAAATCGGTGTCGATTTCGATACCCGCGCTGGCGAGCGTCGGCGAAACGGAGTCGATGATATCGCCGATCTCCTCCCCGACATCGAATTGTGACTGCTGCAGCTCCATGCGCCCGGCATTCATCAGCGAAAGTGTCCTCAAATCGTCGACGATACGGGTCAAGGCATCGATATGTCCGATCAGTCCGCGAAACACCTCCTGGCTCGGCGCGAATACACCGTCTGCCAGCCCCTGCACGCGGCCGCGCAGGATCGTCAAAGGCGTGCGCAGCTCATGCGCGATGGCCGAATTCGAATATTGCAGCTCCTTCTCCGCCTTCTGCAGCTGCTCCGCCATGCGATTGAAGTCGTTGATCAGGCGATCGGCCTCGCCAAAATTGCCTTCGCCGCTGGCACGACCGGCAAAGTCTCCGTCCGCGATGAGGCGAGCCGCCTCCGTCACCGCCGTCAAGGGCTTTACGAGGCGGCTGGCAAGCCGCCATCCGACATAGGCGCCGACCGCCTGACCGATCGCCACATTGATGCCCAGAACGACGAAATCGCTCACTGCCCAGCCCTCGGAATATCCGGAATTCTTAAACAGCCAATCGTAGACCCAGCCGTAAATCAGGAATCCGAAAAACATGACCGACAGGGCGACGAAGGCCACGATCGTCGTCGACCAGATGATCTGCCGATTGAGGCTGTTGCTAACCGAAATCGCCAAGGCGGTACCCCACTCCCCTGACGCCGTTGAGGAGCTCGCCGACGCCGGCGGCATCCAGCTTCTTGCGCAGCTTGCTCATATGGCTGTCGACGGTCCGGTCGAGCGCATCGCCCTCGGGAAGGCAGGCGTCGACGATCTCGCCGCGCTCGAAGGCTCGGTTTGGAAAGCCCGCCATATATTCGAGGATGCGGAACTCGGTCCGCGTCAGGTTCAGTGGAATGCGGCTCTTGCCGTCCTCGACCACGGCCATGTGCGCCACCGGATCGATCGCCAGCCTGCCGATCCGCAGGACCTTGTTGCTCGCACTGCCCGAGGATCGGCGGAGAACGGCGCGCGCCCGCGCCACCACCTCGACGGGATTGAACGGCTTGACCACATAATCGTCGGCGCCGGAGCGCAGCCCATGCAGCTTGTCGAGGTCGTCGGCAAGTGCTGTCACCATGATGACGGGCGTGTCGCCACGCTGGCGGATGGTGGCCAGCACCGTGTGGCCGTCGAGCTTCGGCAGCTTGATATCGAGGATGACCAGATCCGGTCGCAGCCGCTGATGATGGGCAAGCGCGATCTCGCCGTCGGCCGCCGTCAGCACGCGAAACCCCTCGCGTTCGAAATAACGCTCGAGAATATCCGAGATTTCCGCCTCGTCCTCGACGATCAGTATCAGTGCATTTTCCATCCGCAGCTCCTTGCCGACAAACAAACGCCAGACAGGGCCCCCGCGTCAACGCTCCCGCGCCCGCCTTCACGAAACCTCCACAAAACATCGACCAAAGGACAACAATGCCGGTGTTTTTCTTGCAAGCAGAATTCAAAAAGGCATCCGGAATCTTAGTTTAAGCTTCAACGGACCACGGCGGATCCATGTGGAAATCGAACCCGAATATTGAGAATCTCAGAAAAATCCGAGACTGGCTGGTCACTCTGCGCCAAGAGATTGCCTCATCAACGGTGGCCGAGAACGACTTCTCCAAAATAGACGGCATCATAGACGCTCAAAGACAGATCGATGCCATTGATCGCGCTCTGAACGACGAAATCAGGACTATCGATCCCGATCTTTGGAAAAAATTAGGATCGCTTTAGGTGAGCATTTCCAGGAAAAGTGCGTAGCGGTTTTCCGTCCGGAATGCGTAAGGAAACAAAAAGATAGAGCGTTTTCGCGATTCGAAGAAAAGCGGAAATACTCCAGCTGGCGGGATATCATCAGGTATGTGCTCGGAGAGGCGGCTCTGCGAGGGCCGGCGCCGCAGCATATAAGATCCCAAGGTCTTGCACGCGTTGAGACCTTTGCTTAACTCGGCGAGGGGTCAGGCCCGCCGGCGGCTTTTTGAATCAAGCGGGCAACCACTTCAGTGCGGTTCTGCGCCTGCAACTTACGCATTATGTGTTGCAAATGCATCTTCACCGTATGCCCCGACAGATTGAGTTTTCCCGCAATGACCTTGTTTGAGCAGCCGCATTGCAACTCAGCGAGGACATCCGCCTCCCGGGGAGTGAAATCGGCAATCGCCAGATATTGCGTCCTATCGTCCAAGCTTTTTTCGGCTTCATTTCCGGCCGGAGCATGCTCGTTTGAGCCGCTTGCAACAGCTCCCAATAGCTGCGGACAGAATGTTCCGCCTGCCAGAACGAGACGGAGACCGGCAAGCGCAATGTCAATGGGAAGTGACGTCGAGAAAAAGCCGCGGATGCCCATCCTGAGTGCCTGATGGGCGATGTTGACGTCATCCGTACCCAAGAGCAACGTGATAGGAACCTCAGGAAAACGTACGGCAATTGCCGCGAGATCATCACGCAGGCTTAAACTCTCGACACCTCTGCCGGCCAGATCTAGCGCAATCAAACGCACCTCAGCTCCAAGAGCTCTATCGAGACTCTCGGTCGAGATCATATCGATAAAATTCCACCCCGCGAGTTCATGCTCAAGAAGCTTCACCACAGTCGTCCGCGCCAGTGTAGAATGCTGAATTACGACAATAGTTGGTGTATTGCGCCGCATCTGGCGCTTAGTTTTAGCACTGTTGGACACCTGCCTCGCTCCCCGGAATATTTGCAGACCAACAGTGATACATATTATTCCTGCTCTCGCTTGACGTCATGACAGAAAAAAGAGGTATTCTCGATATCAATAGTCTTACCTCTCATGATAATTCTTACAGTCCATAAGACCTCAGTAAGAGACAACCAAAGCCTGCAGAACGCGTTGAAATACCTATCTATGAGAACATGTCGGCATCGACTTGTCGTTGTAGACCTTACGATGCCTGCACGAACTCACGCACAGCAAGCGGGTCAACAAAGCTTTCAAAACTACTGAAAAGACAGCTGTTCAGTTACAGACCAGTCAGGAAAGAGCTGATGCATACAACAAGTTGCCGATCAACCTGGGTTTGATTCCATATCTCAACCCAAAGCGGCGGAAATCGACGACAATGCGGATAAGGTTATGTCGAATGTTTGGTATCTCAGTGGAGCGCGTTGCGCGCGATGTCGGCCGAAGCGACGAAAGCCCGAGAGAGGGAAGCGATCCAACATATGGCTTGAGAAATGGCAGGAAGAACGGCTTCGTGCAGTTGAACCGCTGCAATGCAGGTGGGATTCTATCCGCTAAGTATGCATGAAGCTCAAAATGTCGTCTACGAGAGCCGAGTGGGCGTCCGTGAGGTTGCCACCTCCGCCGTGCCCTCCGATGCCGGCCAGCTGAAGCGCATGCTGATCATAGAGAACATGATCGATCTGTTGGGCGTCCGCCGTGCCACCGGCGGGAACGGCAATGTTGATGGGATGGAAATAGGCGAGATTGACGTCTACCATGCTGCCGGTTGACGATCCGATCCCGCCACCGCCACCCTCATGACTGCCGGTAAAGATCGTTCCCGACGACATATTGAAGCCACCGCCGTCGCCGCCCATGCCTGCGATCTGCATAGTCCCCTGATCAAAAATTGCATTGTTTGTCTGATGAGCCTCCGCCGAGCCGCCTGCGGCGCCCACGGCAATATTGATCGGTGAGAAGATGGCCACGCTCACGTCGACCATGCTGCCTACGAAAAATCCACCGCCGCCGTGGCCCGCATAATTGTCGCCGGTAAATGTAAGTGCAGTTCCCGGGCTCATCGACGCATCATGGATCGCGACATTATGGTCCCCGCCCGAGCCGCCGATGCCGCCGATCTGAGTTGCGCCCTGCAGGAAGAGTGCGTTGTTCGATTGGTCAGAATGCGCCACCGCGCCAGGACCTGCCGCAACGGCAGCATTCACGGGGGCAAACAGCGCGACTTCGGTGCTTACGAGACCACCGTAAAAGACGCCGTTGCCCCCGGTGCCGGCATGGTTGGCGTCGCCGCCGCCGATGGCAGCATTGCCGCTTCCGCCATTCCCGCCGATCCCAGCCATTTCGGTGGGATGCTGATTGATGAGCGCATCGTTGCCCTGGAAGGCGTCGGCACCCGAATGAGGTCCTGCAATAGCGGCATTGGAAGGCATGAAGACGGCCAAAGCGTTGCTGTCGATCACGCCTACGCTGATCCCATCACCGCCGCTGCCGGCTGAATTGTAGTTCGGACCAGAAGCGACATCCAATGGAAGCCAAGTCGGCACCAGCGCCAGATGCCCCGCAGCCAAATTGGGGGCGAGGTTTTGATCGGTGCCCGTTTTGGGCAAGTCTTCCGATAAGGGACGAACTTCCGTCATTACCGTCTCCATTCCGCGATCAACCGCACGTCCATCAAGCGTGCAACATGTGCAGCCTGAATTGTTCAGGGCATTGTGCATCTGAAGGTGAGAAAAACAGAGCCTGCAATTCGTCTACATCCGGTCGGCTAGTTCTATAGCCATTTGGCTGTCACGGATGCAGCACCCCGCTGTGCGCGTTTGAGGGCACTAAATCCACTTTTGGATTACAGGCTCGACATCGTGCACCCCATTTTTCGCGGCGGAACACGCTCGTTTTTCGGGTTCTCCAACACGATCTCCTCCGCCAAGAGCAACCCGATCTGACCTCCAAACATACGCCCGAAGGGACGTCGCCGAATAGCTAGATAGCTCGCAATTCAAATTGCGGGTAGTATTTACCTGCGGTTGTATTGGCTGGCGATGAGATGCTGGATACCCACGCCGTAGAAGAAACCGAAACGAAGTAGAAGGAGGGACATCAATGCCTATTCCACAAATATCTGACACGATTCAACTCAATAACCCGGATGCGGGCGACGCGAATGCCGGCAACGGTGGTGGTGGCTACAACTATGGAAATATTGACTACAACCCGGTCGCGCATGTAGCCAATGTGCAAACGGTTGAAGGAGCATCCACCGATCTGCACAACGGCGATCATGTTTGGCAGACAGCAGATTGGGCCGCCGGCGGTGGCGGGCCTGGTGGCTTTGCTCAGGCCCAGAACGGTTTCCTGGCGGCGGTCACGAACACCGGAGCCGGCGGCGCGGGGGGAGATTCCCACTCCGACGGCAGTCAAGGAAACTCGAGCGGCGGCGACGTGGCGGCGGTGAGTGCGGCTACGACCGCGACACAGTATACGCAGCTTCTGGCTGACCAGCATGCCACCATTCTCGCAGGCGTCGGCGGCAACGGCGGTAACGGGAACATAGCTCGGGGCGGCGATATCTCGTCAGCATTGGTTCACACGGATCCCGAAACGACGACGGTGAACACTGCTCTCGATCATTTCGTAAACGACTTCGGCCATATCGATCTCAGCCATCTTGGCTCGTGAACTTAGATCCTGAGCTGTCTCTTATACACATCT